>JAUXUF010000397.1 GCA_030684645.1 Bacteroidota bacterium
GCCTAATAGTATAGATCTTAGCTTCTAAAGCCAATAAAAACTCATTTCCAAGACCGTCTCGTCTACTGTTATACCAATTAGCAGCATTCATTGCATCTAATTCGGCAGAAGGCTTAATAATAAGCTGATGCATTAGAACTGGATTTTGATCCGGGATTTAACTTCTTCCCAGGTAGAACCTTCAGTAGGATTATTCAAATGAGTTAACAGACGATCATCTAATAATTGCTTGGTTTCATCTGAAAGCTCCACTGTTCCTTCATCCTCTGGAATGCTATCCCAGATTGCTTCAACCATTAAAATGCGCTCTGATACACTTAGTTTTAATATGTCCTGTAATATTTGAGTCATACTGCAAGTTTAACGTTTTTTTTTATTTTTGGTTTATATGCGATTCAGGATTTTTCTGTTTTTCGATTTTTAAATCCTTAATTAATGGTAAAACCCATCTCGTCTGTTTTAATGTTGAACAACTGTTTCTTTAGCAGGACTTCAAACATTATCTTTGGAAGCTATCATTGAATTTTTTATTATGAAACGAGCCGGGTTACTGCTTTTGATTTGCACTTTATTCACCTCTTTGATTCTGAATGCTCAGAAAGTTGAAAAGAAACCACTTACGATTAATGATTTTGCAGCCTGGAAAGTGGTGAATAACCCAATTGTTTCGAACGATGGCAAGTTCGTAGCATTCGAAATAAATCCGCAAAAAGGTGATGGAAATCTGGTAGTTAAATCGATCGATTCGAAAAAGGAAGATAGCCTTTCCAGAGGATTTGATGCCCGTTTTTCTCCGGAATCAGATTTTATTGTGTATAAAATCAAGCAACCGGAAGATTCCATCCGGAGTGCAAAAAAGAAAAAAGTGAAGAAAGAACAAATGCCCAAAGAGTGTCTGGGTATTCTGGTTTTCAAACGGCACAAAACTTATACCTTCCCGAATCTGAAACAATACTCTCTTCCAAAGGAAAATGCCCGTTGGGTTGCTTTTCTGACCGATATGAAGAAATCCGGAAAAAAGACAGGAAAAGACATGGAACAAAAAGACGAAGAACCGAAAATAAAAAAGGAGAATGATCAGAAAAATGATCAGAAAAACCAATTGGTGCTGTTCCATGAAGCTTCGGGCGATACGGTTTGTTTTCAGAATGTTACCGAATATTACTATGCTCCACTGGGACACAGCATAACATTTATCCGCCAAACCAAAGATTCGCTTGATTGCACTGAAGTTGTGGTTTTCGATACTGACAAGCGTAAGACTGATGTTATTTTTAAACAAACCGGAACTGCGAAAAAGATCACATCAGATGAACTAGGCGGCCGGTTCGGTTTTTTATTTTCGACCGATACCATCAAAGAAAAAGTGTTCAGTCTGTATTATGGATCGCTTACTACCGGAGAACCTAAGGCAGTTGTTGTTCCTGATGGCCAGGGCGTACCGATTGGTTGGTCGCCTTCCGAATTTGCCGACCTGTCGTTTTCAGAAAATGGTCAGCGCCTGTATTTCGGGACAAACCGCAAGCCGCAGCCCGAACCCAAAGATACACTACTGGATGAGGAAAAGCCTATGCTCGACATCTGGAACTGGAAAGACAAAGAGTTACAGCCGGAGCAAAAGATTAATGCGGAAAAGGAAAAGAAGCGAACCTACAAAGCCGTTTACCTGGTTGATAAAGCTAAATTTATTCAATTGGGCGATCCTGTAGTCAGGGAAGTACGAACCATTCAGAAAGGAAATGGCCAAATTGCTCTCGGCATCGATCCATCTCCTTATAAACTGCAATCTTCATGGACAGGCAAATCGACTGCTGATTATTACCTGGTTGATGTTGAAACCGGTATCAAACGAATGATTGTTCAGGATAAATCTCTGGTTTCCCTTTCGCCTGGTGGTAATTTCATCGTTTGGTACGATCCGGCTGACAGCGCTTATTATTCACGCTCAACCAATATTAGTTCGAGTGCCATCATCAACCTTATTTCCCAAATACCGGTTTCGTTTGGTGATGAAACCTGGGATATGCCTGAAGATCCAAGACCTTATGGAATAGCAGGTTGGTCTGAAAACGATAAATATATATTTCTGTACGATCGGTACGACATCTGGAGGGCTGATCTGGAAGGCTCCAAAGTACCGGTAAATGCTACCCGTAACTACGGAAGGAAAAATTTCCTAAAACTGCGTTACCGTAAACTTGATCCGGATGAAGAATTTATTGAGACCAGCAAGCCGGTCATTGTGAATGGTTTCGATGAACGGACCAAGTCGGAAGGGTACTTCACGGCCGATTTGCGCAACTATTCCGATCCACGCCTGACGTTGATGGAAGATAATAAGTTTGAGAACCTCAGCAAAGCAAAAAAAGCCGAAGTATTGATCTGGACCAGCGAGAAAGTAAACGAATCGCCTGATGTCTGGTCTGGAAACCTGGCATTTGAGCACCGTCAACGGCTTTCGGACGCCAATCCGCAACAGGAAAAATTTGTCTGGCCTGCAGTACATCTGGTTCATTGGACTTCATTTTCCGGGAAACCTCTGGAAGGTCTGCTTTATTTTCCTGAAACAATTGATCCGGAACGAAAATATCCGATGATCGTTTATTTCTATGAGCGAAATGCAGATAACCTGCATGTTTATACAACACCGGCTCCAACGCGTTCAACTGTTAACCGGACTTATTACACAAGTAACGATTACATCGTCTTTATTCCTGATATTACTTACGAAAATGGTTATCCTGGTCATTCAGCATTTGATGCTGTGATTAGCGGAACCCAGGTTGTTAGCAGTTTGTTTCCGTTTGTCGATCGAAAACACATCGGCATTCAGGGACAAAGCTGGGGTGGTTACCAAACGGCCTGGCTGATCACCCAAACCGACATGTTTGCAGCTGCTATGGCCGGTGCTCCGGTCAGCAATATGACCAGCGCCTTTGGTGGAATTCGCTGGGAATCCGGGATATCGCGCATGTTCCAGTACGAAAAATCACAAAGCCGGATTGGTGGAACACTGTGGGATAAACCATTGCAATACATCGAAAACTCACCATTGTTTTATGTGCCCAAAATCAAGACTCCACTTTTGATCATGCACAACGATAATGACGGAGCTGTGCCGTGGTACCAGGGAATTGAACTTTTTTCAGCCATGCGACGCCTGAATAAACCGGTGTGGATGCTGACCTACAACAATGAGGAACACAACCTGAAGGCTGAAAGCTGGGCCAACCGGATGGATCTGACTATCCGCATGAAACAGTTTTTCGATCATTATCTGAAAGATGGGCCAGTGCCATCCTGGATGCAAAACGGAATACCGGCTGTTCGGAAAGGGAAGGAGCTGGGATACTAAAAAATGAAATGATATGTTCCGTGTTTCGAGTTGTGGGTCAGCAGATAATCTGTAATCTGTAACTTTCAATCCGAAACCCGAATCTCGCAACCCGCCTCAGAGCATCATCCCCAACTGCACGTAGTTTCGTACAATGGCATCAGCTTCTTTTTGGTTTTTAGGATCTGCCCCGGGACCCTGGTAAGCCACACAACTCATCCCGGCAGCATGAGCCGCAGCGATTCCGTTAGCTGAATCTTCTATTACCAGGCAGTTTTCCGGACTGACTCCCAGTTTTTTCGCGGCCAGTAAAAAAACATCCGGTTCAGGTTTGCTTTTCCCGGCTTCCTGACTGCTAACTACCACCTGAAAATATTTCTTCAGATAGGTCTTTACAAGAATCAGGTCAATGATTTCAGGAAAAGAAGACGAAGCAACTGCCATAGGATAGTTTTTTACCTTAAGTTTTTCCAAAAGATCAAAAAGCCCGGGCATGACAGGAATCTCGTCAAGTTCTGAAAATAAGCGAATACTCTCCGTTCGATTTTGTTCGATCAGTTCTTCTACCGGAAGCAACAGAATTTGTCGTTCAGCAATTTCCTTCCACATGACATCCGAAGCAGTGCCCATATATTTATGGTGTTCTTCATCTGAAATGGAAATCTGGTTCAGGCTGAACTGACGCTTTTCTATTTCAACATGAATTGGCTCACTGTCAACAAGAACTCCGTCCATATCAAAAATGATGGCTTTAATCATGGTTGAAAAGGTTTTTGAACGGTCCAGAATGAAGGTCCGTTTTCAAGGTAGGTAACCGGAATATCTTTGATAAAGGTTTTCAACCATTTGGCGCAATATTCCATTCCTGCTTCTTCAGAAGCAATGTGGCCGGTAAAAATTGCCGCTTTTTTCATCCCTAGCATGGAGGCATCCAGCACATATTCGTACGTTTCCCATTCAGAAGCTTCACCGGCAACAAGCAATTCGGTAAACTCACCAGTAAGCAGATTAATATGTGTTTGTGATCCCGGAGCGCCAACAGCCAGTGCAACATTGGTGAACCGCATTAAAGGATCGCCTACAATTCGCAACTGGCTTCCTTTTAATTTTTCCTGAAGCTTTTGGGCAAATCCGCCAACTGTTTGTTCGTCGAACTTGAAGAACAGCATGGAATTGTCAATCTGGTTGGCTTTCCATCCCAATTTGTCAATCATTCCAACGTAAATTCCGTCAGGTACGGTCCGGTGCCAATGGTCGTGAAATCTGAAAATGATAAGGCCGTGTTTGGTGATGTATTCATTTTTTTTCATGTAAACCGGATTGTCCTTCAGTAAATCGGTCTTATCCAGGTGATTGTAATAAGTGGGTTCATGAACGATAATCAGGTTGCAGTTGCTGGCCACGGCTTTACGGAGGGTTTCCATATCAGCAAACATACTCACCGCAACGCCTGTAACAACATCATCAGGATTTCCCGATTTGAAGGTGTCCACCGTTTCCTGACTCCATTGACAGCTCAGGTGAGTCTGAACCTGATTAATTATTTGACGGGCTGTTTGTGTTTTGACTGAAATTCCTTGTGCCAGCAGTTTGTGAGAGGTGGCTGCAACAATAAGAATAAAGAATGCTCCCAGAAGTTTCATTGATTTTTTTTTTATGGTTTGCAAGTAAAGAAAGAATTCCTGTTGCAGTTTTTTATTTATGATATCAGAATGTTAACTGCTCAAAAGTATAAAAAATCAATTAAACGAAAATTATTCCTGATTTTTTGTCTCTTTAGCGTTGGGCCTCTCTGTAAAGTCGGTTTTATTCTATCAAAATCTTACTGATTTGGAATCAGGTATTTAGTTTAGATTTTTACCTTTGTTGCCAATTAAAAAACGTGGTTTCGAAAGAACCTATTGATATTCATGTCAACCCGACTTATCTGCCTGCTGTGATTGCAGATAAATATGACGAACTTTGGACAGATGCACGCATCGAACGTTTTGTCAAAGTTCTTGCAGATAATCATGTGGCTTTGGAAATCAATTCACGGTTCAAGCTTCCTTCTGAAAAAATTTTACGGAAAGCTAAAGCTGCCGGGGTAAAGTTTTCCTTCGGAACCAACAATACCGGACCCGACCTCGGAACCCTCGACTATTCGCTCGAGATGAAGGAAAAACTTGGGTTAACTTACAAAGACATGTTCATGCCAAAAAAACAAAACGAAAAACCGGTTTTGGTAAAAGGACTTCCGGCGAAGAAATCTCCACCACTTTCTTGAAGAATGTAAAGCAGCAAAACTGCAGAATCTTTGCAGAATGAATATATCGAAGACAATTTCAGGTGTATTTAATATTCCCATGTGCTTGAATCTGTCCACCTATATTAAGCTTGTTTGGAATTTACTTTTGAACGCAAATCCTCGTTAACTTCAACAGAAGGTAAGCTGAAAATAAATTGGCTGCCTTTTCCTGGTTCACTTTTTACCTTAATATGGCCTCCGTGTTTTTCAACGAATTCTTTGGATATGACTAGTCCCAGCCCGGTTCCCTTTTCGTTGGCAGTGCCAGGGGTTGTCATGTTCGTGTCGATCAGAAAGAGTTTAGCTTGTGTTTCCTGAGCCATTCCAATACCATCGTCAGAAACTGTAATTACAGTTTCATCAGGAAGAATTGCAGCTGAAATCCGGATCGTTCCTCCCGGATTGGTATATTTTATGGCATTGGTAGTCAGGTTTCTTAAAATGACACTTAGCATGTTGGGGTCAGCAAACACTTGTGTTTCTTCTGATTGCAGAGATTCGACAGTGATGTTTTTTAATGTTGCTGCCGGTTTCAGGATACCAATAACCTGATCTGCCGCCCTTTTCAGGTTTAAGATTTCGGGTTTATAATTCATTTGCCCGGTTTGTGATTTGGCCCAGTCGAACAACGTTTCAAGCAGTGATAAGGTTTCCCTGGCTTGCGACCCGATCATTCCAAGTAATTCGGCTGAATTTTCCTGCTCCTGATTTTTCATGCTTTCGTCGAGCAATTCCGAAATGATCAGTATATTCCCGACAGGATTCTTTAAATCATGAGCGATAATTGAGAAAAGTTTGTCCTTGGCGCCATTGATTTCATGAAGTTCGGCATTGTTCTTTTTTAAGACTTCTTCCTGCCAGAAGAACTGAAGAATCAGGGCTCCAAGTTTTTGGAATTCATCAGTGCTGCTATTTAGGGATTCAACGTGTTCCGGATTGTGAGTATTCAGGGTTGTACTGATTTTTGAGAGCGGTACAAGAATGATTTTCCGGAAATAGAAAAGAAAAACAACCATTGCCGTAAAAGCAATAAGTGTAACCAGAAGCGACAAATAAAGGAAAATGGCCATATCTTCCTTGACTGAATCCTTTTTGCTAAAAACCAATACGGCGATTATCTGGCCTGAATAATCCAGCATGTTTCTGGTGAAATAGTTCCTTTGCCGGTCTTTTGTATAGTTTGATAAATCTGATCCGCGAATTAATTCAGCCTTGTAACTGGTTGCCTGGTCGTGTTCTGCCAGATATTCCTTGCTCCATTTTCGACCAATAAACAAATAACCTTGCGGAGGGGTTTCCCTGTTGTCACTGTCTGCTGCCGGAACGATGGTGGCTCCAAAGATTTCCATCAAATCATCGCCACAATATTGAAAATGATGAATAAATGCTGAATCGGCAAAGGAGGATTGAATCATCTTCTGATCAGGAAAGTGCAGAAGTTTTAAAGAACCTGAATCTCCATAATGGTATGCCAGGCTCATCTCCTTATTGTAAACCAGAACAAATGACAGCTTGAAGGAATTGACAAAAAAATCGACATTATCTTTGGCCCATTCATGGTCGGGTTTCGCGGCAAAACGAACCATGTCGTCCCAGCCTGAATTGTCGTTAATCAGTTGTTCGTATTTAATCCGGTTCAATTGAAGAACCTTATCGATGACCAGTTCCTGGGCCTTTACGTTTTCAAGATAAAGCAGCTTTTTTTCCCGAATCCGGATATACTGATACGACAAAAATGAAAGGATGATGATTCCGAAAATAATCGAAAGAAGCAGGGATATTTTATACTGAAGTTTCATCCATTAGTGCTTTATGTGGCGCTAAAATACGGATTAGAATTTTAAATGGGAAAAAATATTGTTAATTATCCTGATTGTGGTATGTTTTGGTGCAAGTTATTTTTTCAATCCTGCATAATATTGGCAACAAACAAGAGCGGATCTTCCATTCACAATTCAAAATTCATCATTTAAAATTCCTTAGACCAGTCCGGCGAAGCCCATAAATGCCAAAGCCAGGATTCCTGCAGTGACCAATGCAATCGGAATACCCTTCATGCCTTTTGGAACATCGGCCAATGCCAGTTGCTCGCGGATTCCGGAGAAAATAACCAGGGCCAAAGCGAATCCGATTGCGGTTGCCACAGTAAAGACGACCGATTCGGCCAGGTTAAAATCCTTTTTGATCACCAAAATGGCAACACCCAGCACAGCACAATTGGTGGTGATCAACGGAAGGTAAATCCCCAAAGCCTGGTAAAGTGCAGGACTTACTTTTTTCAGAATAATTTCGAGCATTTGAACGAGCGCTGCAATAATCAGGATAAAACTGATGGTTTGCAGAAAAGCCAGGTTGAGCGGGACCAGTATGTATTGGTGCACCAGAAAAGTTACGATGGTGGCTAGCGTCATGACAAAAAGCACCGAAGCTCCCATGCCGATGGCGGTTTCGGTTTTGGTACTTACCCCCAAAAACGGACAAATACCCAGAAACTGAGCCAACACAATGTTGTTGACAAAAATGGCTGATATGATAATGATTACATATTCCATAACTGAATTTATTTGGAGGATTTATTTACTTTTTTAAGGATAGCAATCAGGAACCCCAAGGTAATGAAAGCTCCTGGCGCTAGAATAAAGACCAGAATTCCATCTGCTCCTTCAGCAATAAATTTGTAGCCAAAAATCGAACCTGCACCCAATATTTCCCTGATTCCGCCTATAATGACCAAAGCCATAGCAAAGCCAAGTCCCATTCCAAGTCCATCGATAAACGATGAAAAGACATTGTTTTTGGCAGCGAAAGCTTCGGCACGTCCAAGCACAATGCAGTTAACCACGATCAACGGAATAAAAATGCCCAATTGCTTTGATAAGGCTGGGGTGTAAGCCTGCATGAGTAAATCGACAATGGTGACAAAACTGGCAATAACGACTACAAATGCAGGTATGCGTACTTTATCCGGAACAAAATCTTTCACCAGTGAGATGAAGACATTCGACATGAAAAGTACAAAAGTGGTAGCCAATCCCATGCCCAAACCATTAATGGCTGAAGAAGTTACTGCTAAAGTAGGACAGGTGCCTAAAAGCAACACTAAAATCGGATTTTCCCTGAAAAATCCCTTGCTGAAATTATTAAGCTGGTTCATTGTTTTCCTCCTTTTTTATCGGTTGCATAAGCACGGTTAACGGCGTCGCAAAAAGCGCGGCTGCTAATCGTTGCTGCAGTAATGGCATCGACGGTGCCACCATCTTTTTTAACTTTAAGTTTTTCCCCTGGAATATCGGCTATTTTCAGTCCTTTAAATTGGTCTTTAAATCTTGGCGCCGCTATTTTGGTGCCTAGTCCGGGAGTTTCCTTGTGTTCAAGTACTTCGATGTTACTGATTGAACCGTCCGGCATAAAACCTACCATCAGAGTAAACCGACCGGCAAATCCTTTGTCGGTGTAAGTTTCAACTGCATTACCCGAATTTTCAGTTCCTTTCAGCAAGTGGTGAATCCGGATGCTGTCTTTCCCGTCCTCAGGCATTACAACCGTATCAGAAATGCTATCGAATTCAGGAATAACCAGTTTGATGGCGTTGTTTATTTTCGCTTTTTGAGAAGCAGCAATTGGTTCTTTCGTCACAGAATAAACGGTCGCCATGGCCAGGCCTGCAACAGCCGTAATGACGAAAAGTGCAATCGTCATATTTTTGAAGTTTGATTCTTTCTTTGCCATAATCTTAACCGTTAATGGATTGAATTTTTACTTCTCCAAAGCGTTTAGGTTTGATAAACCGGTTGAGTAGTGGTACCAAGGCATTCATAATGAGGATGGCAAACGAAACACCTTCAGGATATGCGCCCCAAAACCGGATGGTGATGGTCAGCATGCCAATTCCGGCGCCAAATAGGAGTTGGGCTTTCGCATTCATGGGCGAAGTGACCATGTCGGTAGCCATGAAGAATGCACCGAGAATAAGTCCGCCAGTCATCAGCTGGAAAATAGGATCAGTATATTTGCCCGGGTCAATCACCCAGAAGATTCCGGAAAAAATAGCGGACGAAACCAGGACTGAAACCGGAATATGCCAGGTAATAATTTTTCGCACCAACAAAAAGATTCCACCAATCAGCAACGCTATTACTGATATTTCGCCCAGTGATCCCGACATATTTCCGAGAAATAAATCCATATTGGCAGGAAGGCTTTTATAAAGTTCGGCAACCGGCTGTCCGTTTTTGATTCCTTCTTTCAGGATAGCAAGCGGAGTGGCAGTCGTTATTGCATCAACGCCTGCTGAATGGATGGCAGGCCACGAAGTCATCTGTACCGGAAACGAAATAAGCATAAAAACACGACCAACCAAAGCCGGGTTAAACGGATTGTTTCCCAGACCGCCAAAAGGCATTTTGGCAATTCCGATCGCCACTAATGCACCTACGATTAGCATCCATGAGGGGATTGACGCGGGAACATTAAAGGCAAGCAGTACGCCTGTTAAAGCAGCCGATCCATCAGTGATTTGCGGCGTTTTCTGCAAAATGTATTTCTGAATCAGGTATTCGAAGGCCACACAAGCTGCAACGGCAACAAGTGTCACACGCACCGAATCGAGCCCGAACATCACAACTGCCCAGATAAATGCAGGCAAAAGCGCCAGAATCACACTGTACATGATTTTATTCACCGAATCGCCTGAATGGATATGCGGAGAAGGGGATATCGTAAAAAGTTTAGTCATCAGAAAATTATAAATTTTGAATTATAAATTATAAATTTTGAATTAAATTCCAGACTGTGATGTTTTTACAATGGCAGTCAGTATATTAATGATTTCCTCAATATCATTCAGATACTCAGAATAATCAAGATTCATCATTCAAAATTCTTATTGCTTCCTAGTCCTGATCAACGCACCAACCTTGCCTTTGCCAAGTCGGATATAATCGAGCAGCGGACGATTGGCCGGACAGGTATAGCTGCAAGAACCACATTCGATACAATCCATAATTCGTTCGTTTTCGGCAGTTTCCCAGATTTGTTTTTCTGACACGGTCATCAGTAAAAAAGGTTCGAGACCCATCGGGCAAACCGATACACAACGTGAACATCGAATACATGGCATCACTGCCCGGCGTTTTGCTTCCTTTTCAGGCATCATTAATATTCCTGAAGTGCCTTTGGTTACTGGAATTTCGATGTTTGCCACCGCTTTTCCCATCATGGGGCCGCCGTTGATGATTTTTCCGCAATTCTCCGGAAGTCCGCCTGCTGCTTCAATCAGTTGGCTGATGGCGGTTCCAATCCGGACCTTGAAATTGGATGGATTCTGAACCGATTTGCCGGTAACGGTGACTATCCGTTCAAACAGGGGTTTGTTTTTCTGAACGGCTTCATAAACCGCAAAGGTAGTGGCGATGTTGGTCACCACAACTCCAACCGAAATGGGTAAAGCTCCCGAAGGAACTTCGCGTCCGGTCACTGCTTTGATCAGCTGTTTTTCTCCTCCCTGCGGATATTTCACCTGGAGTGGCATGACCGAAATCGTGTTTTGACCGGCAAGCAAATCCTTCATTTTTTCAATCGCGTCCGGTTTATTGTTTTCTATGCCAATGGCCGCCCTGGTCACATTCAAAGCTTTCATCAGAAGCTGAACGCCAACGACCAGTTCTGCTCCATGTTCCAGCATCATCCGGTGGTCAGAAGTGAGATAAGGTTCGCATTCCACGCCGTTTATCAGGAGAACTTCGGCCTTCATTCCTTTGGGTGGCACCAGCTTTACATGAGTCGGGAAAGTTGCTCCACCCAACCCCACGATTCCGGCATCCTGTATTTTCGCCAGAATAGCTGCTGAATCCAGGCTAATCTCTGTTTTAACTTCACTGCTACGGTCAATCTGTTCGTCCCAGATATCGTCTTCCACATCAATATAAACGCCTTTTTTCGGGTAGCCCGAAGTATCGGGACCGATGTCAATCTTTTTGACCGTGCCTGAAACCGATGAATGGATATTGGCCGAAACAAATCCTGACGACCGTGCAATGAGTTGTCCGGCTTTAACCTGGTCACCCTTTTGAACGACTGCTTCGGCTGGTGCCCCAATGTGCTGACCAACCGGAATGAAAACTGATTTTGGAAGAGCAAGCACTTCTATGGCTTTTTCAGCCGAAAGTTTATTTTCAGCCGGATGAACTCCCCCTATTTTAAATGTTTTTATCACGTTATTCCTCCCAGTAAATTAGTTCTCAGACGTTTCAGGTTTAATTTCAGCGGCAACAATTTTCCGGGGTGGAAAATTCAGTTCGATGATGGCGTTGGTCGGGCAGACTGATACACATTTCCTGCAAAGCTTGCATTTGTCAGAATCAATAAAAGCCAGGTTGCTGGCAATCGTGATGGCATCATACTTACATTCCTTTTGGCAAAGACCACAACCAATACAAGCCACGCTGCATGATTTGCGGGCAACTGCACCCTTGTCCATATTCCGGCAGGACACGTATATTTTCCGGTCTTTTGGCGCTTTTTTACGCATTTCAATCAGCGTTTTTGGGCAAGCTTTTACACAGGCTCCGCAAGCAATACATTTTTCGTCGTCAATTTCAGGCAAACCGGTAAGCGGATTCATGTGCAAGGCATCGAATTCGCAGGAAACCTCACAATCGCCGCATCCCAGACAGCCATACTGGCAGCCGGTATCGCCGGCATAAAGCGAGGAAGCTATGGCGCACGACATGGTTCCATCGTAAATGTTCGTTTTTGGACGGTATTCACAGGTTCCGTTGCATCTCACTACTGCAACTTTCGGATCTTGTTTTGTAGTTTCGATTCCCAAAATTCCGGCAACACTGCTCATGCAATCGTTACCACCCACAGGGCAAAAAAGGTTAGCAAGTTCGCCTCTTGAAACACAGACATCGGCAAAAGCGCGGCATCCGGCATATCCACAACCTCCACAATTGGCACCGGGCAATGTTGCTTCAACCCGATCGATCCGTGGATCTTCGTACACTTTGAATTTTTGTGCGACAAAATACAGGATAATTGCCGACAAAATACCGATCATGCTGAGCGTAAGAATAGTATAGATTATAATCGTACTCATACCATGTTATAAATTTGTTGCAGCTATTTCGAATTCAAAAGAGCTTCTGATTTTATTTCTCAGGAAATAAAGAGCTATATAATAAGGAATAAGGATTGCAAGCGATAGTATCCCTGCCAAACCCTCACTTCCGGTTACCCAAATGCTCAGAATAAGTGTGATGAAAACCAAAAGAAAAGGCAGCACATACCCATAATAAACGGCTTTATATCCCTGAGAAGTTCGTCCAATTATGTTGACATGCTGGCCGGTGTGATACTCTTCTGAAAAGTGAAAGATCTCAATTTCCTTCTCGACCATATCTGAGGCCAAACAGGCTCCTTTGGCATGGCATGCTGAACAGGCTGAGGCGCTAACAATGGCTACTGTTATTTTATTTTTTGAAATCTCCTGAACAACCCCCGCGTGAACTACCTGATTTTCCATCTGGCTAAACTATGGATTTTAAAAATCATGCAAATCTAAAGATGTTTAATAACTAAAGAAAAGGGCTATTCAATTTTTTGATCACAGTTTGTTATTTGTTCCTGTTCTAAATAGGGAATTGGCCTTATCTATTTATCTTACTGAAATACAGACTGTTGATTGGGTATAAATTAAAACGAATGCATAAATAGATACTGGTCGGATAAATTTTCATTAAAAAACGATGAATTTCTACTTCATTTAGTGAATAAAGTATGTTCAGTAAAAGTAAATGGTGATGAATTTACAGATATAAATATCAGTCAATGAGCGTAATATGTTAATTTATGAATGACGACTGAGCCTTTGAAAAGGTCTTTGAAAATCTACTAGTCTTAAAAATGTTTTCTTTAACACATTTTAACATTAACCTTTTTATACATATTTACTATACCTTAGTCACGTTAATTTCATCACGCAAAACTGAATTAACACATGCAAACACAAACAAGATCGAAAAACTGGCTATTTTAATGATCCGGCTTTTTACATTAATTCAATTTACGATGTAATTGGTCTGCTTTCCTTCAAAATTCTCCTGTCCTTTCGGTTCATATTTATGTTATAATGTTTGCTTTTAGTTTTTGAATACTCCGCAAGGAGTTTGACTGTACGAGAAACAAAACAAATTATTCACATAAATTAATTGCCTATGTAAACTCTGAAATTAAGGAACCCTAAAAGTCAAACAACAGACTTTTCTTTAATCAGGTTATTTCTAATTATTTAATTATCACAAATTAAACATTAAAACTTATGGAAAAAAGTAAATTAAAAGGTATTTGGAGAATTTCAGCATTGCTGTTCTTTTCCTGCTTTTTAGCGCTTACCTCTTACGCGCAACAAAAATCTTTATCCGGCACCGTCATTGGTGAAGACGGATCTCCGATTCCCGGAGTTACTGTAGTTATTAAAGGAACAACAAACGGTACGATTACCGATATGGACGGAAAGTTTTCGTTTTCAGTTCCTGCTGATGCAACAGTACTCAGTATCTCATACATCGGAATGAAAAACCAGGAAGTTACCATTGGAAATCAAACCAATTTTAATGTTACCCTGGTAGCTGATGTTTTTGGTATTGATGAAGTTGTTGTTGTTGGTTATGGTACCCGGAGGAAAGAAGAGCTGACAGGTTCTATTTCTACAGTATCTGACAAACAGATGAAAATTTCAACTGCTCCAAGTGTGGTAAGCCGTATGCAGGGTTTGGTATCAGGGATCACTGTAACCTCCAGTAACGTTCCTGGTGGCCAGCCAACCATCCGTATCCATGGAATTGGTACCGTAAACGATCCGAATCCATTGTATGTGATCGACGGAGTTCCGGTTGGTCCGGGCAATAATATTAACCCGAACGATGTGGAGTCGATTTCTGTTTTAAAGGATGCTTCTTCAGCTGCTATTTATGGTAGCCGCGGTGCGAATGGTGTAATTTTGATTACAACCAAACACGGACGTGCCAATCAGGAACCAACCATAACCTTTTCAGCGCGGACAGGACTTTCGCAGGCAATAAACCAGTACGACATGCTGAATACGGCTGAATACGGCCAGGCAGTTTGGTTACAGGCTAAAAATAAGGGTAATGCACCGAATTCTTCACAATATGGTAAGGGAGCGAATCCTGTAATTCCTGATTACGTTCTTCCAGCAGGTACTAAAGAAGGAGATCCTTCTGTAGCCCCTGCGTTGTATAAATTTCCTGATTACCAGATTTATAAAGCCAACAAACTTGGTACGAACTGGTATGATGAAATCTATCGTTCAGGTATCGTTCAGGAATACGATCTTTCAATATCCGGTGGTGGAGCGAAATCAACTTATTCATTGTCATCAAATTATTTGGATGAACAAGGTTTCGTGATTAATACCGATTTCAAAAGATATAATTTCCGCGTTAATGCTGATACCAAGTTTGGTGACTGGCTGAAAGTTGGACAATCACTTCAGGCCATTTACATCAATCAAAAAGGTGACTTCGGTAACAATGGTGAAGGTAATGCTGTTTCAATGGCTTACCGTATGCAACCAATCGTTCCGGTGCATGATATCATGGGTAATTTTGCTGGAACAAGAGCTCCTGGAACCGGAAATGCTGCCAACCCTGTAGCTATGCTGGATCATGCAAAAAATAATGATGGAAAATGGTTCCGCGTTCTTGGCAACATTTATGGCGAAGCTACCCTCATGAAAGGATTAACTTTTAAAAGTTTGTTTGGCTACAATTTAGGCCAGTGGAATGCTAAAAATTATACCATCCCTACCTACGAAAATGCTGAACCTAATAAAGTTGCCGGTTTGTCTGTTGATTCAAACTATTCAATTTTATGGAACTGGTCGAATACAGTGAATTACAATTTGACCATTAAAGACATTCATCGGATCAATGTTGTTTTAGGAACAGAAGCCGTTGAAAACACTTATCAGAGTATGAGTGCCGGCCGTAGTCAGTACTTTTCAGAATCGCCTGAATATATGCAACTTGATTCTGGAGAGCTTAACAAAGTCAATGGCGGAAACGGATCTTCATGGGCATTATTCTCTCAGTTCGGCCGTGCCAATTACGACTTGATGGGGAAATATTATTTAGAAGCTACCGTACGCCGTGATGGTTCTTCCCGATTTAGCGCTTCCAATCGTTATGGAGTATTCCCGGCTGCTTCCGCCGCCTGGGAAATCAGTAAGGAAAGTTTTATGGCCAGTTCAAAAAACTGGTTAGACATGTTGAAATTGAGAGCAGGATGGGGTAGATCAGGAAATGACCAGATCGGAGAATATAACATGTATTCTACTTTTGGAACCAATGGCTATCAGGCTGCTTATAATTTAAACGGAACAACAGGTTCCGCTATTGCCGGATTTCAGCCTTCAACAAAGGGTAACCCGGATGTACGTTGGGAGACTACTGAAACCGTAAACATCGGTGTCAATACGAGTATGTTGAAAAATAAACTCACTTTGGCCGTTGACGTATGGCAGAGAAATACTTCGGACATGCTTTATCGTTTAAGTGTACCTCAGGTAATGGGTATTGCACGTCCTCCTTATGTAAATATTGGTAAGATGAAAAATACCGGTGTTGATATCGAATTGGGATACCACAATACTTTAATGGCCGGTAAATTAACCTATGCTGTCAATGCTACCTGGTCGCATTACAAAAATGAAGTTGTATCGCTTTCCAACAATTTAAAAGAAGTAGTTGGTTGGTCAACCCGTCAGGTGGAATATACCCGTGCAACCACAGGTCAGGCTTATCCGATGTTCTATGGTCTGATTTCGGATGGTATTATCCAAACTGCTGC
The DNA here is from genome assembly GCA_030684645.1 of Bacteroidota bacterium. Lineage (GTDB taxonomy): Bacteria > Bacteroidota > Bacteroidia > Bacteroidales > Prolixibacteraceae > Aquipluma. The sequence goes on from JAUXUF010000397.1 coordinate 16,494, forward strand.
TGAAGCTGCTGCTGCTCCTCAATTTGGTACTTATACAACCGCAGGTCACTTCAAATACAGAGATTTAAATAACGATGGATTAATTACTCTCGACAAAGACCGGACGTTTATCGGCGATCCTCATCCTTTGTTTACAGGAGGTTTAAATGTTGATCTTGGTTATGGCAACTTCGATTTGAATATGTTCTTTTACGGAAGTTATGGCAACGACATGATTAACTATGTCAGCCGCTGGATCGACTATGGCCAGTTCGTCGGAGGATTAAGCAAGGATGCCCTCTACGATTCATGGACACCTACCAACACTTCTGCAAGATTGCCAATGCTCGATGGAGCCTCTCATTCACAGGACGCTTCCACCGCCTTTATCGAAGACGGATCATACCTGAGAATGAAGACCATGAGGGTAGGTTATACATTGCCTAAAAATATACTTGATAAGGTAAAGATGAAAAACATGCGCGTATATGTACAGGCTACTAACCTGTTCACCCTTACCAAATACAGGGGGCTTGATCCGGAACTTGATTCATCTGGTATGTCAATGGGAATTGACCAGGGTTCTTGGCCAACACCTCGTCAGATTACATTGGGTGTGACTCTCGGCCTGTAATAGAATATGAATATTATTAATTTAAAACAAAGAATGATATGAAAAAACTATCAATAATAGTAGCTACCTGTTTATTAACGGCTATGTCTTATTCTTGCGCAGATTCATTTTTGGATAAAAAGCCATTGGGCTCGACTTCTGAGGATGTATTTTACAGCGAAAAGGGCGTAAATGCCTTGTTGACCGGAGCTTACAGTATGGTTAAAGGGTCTGCTTTATGGACTGTTAGCTGGGGCGCATCGATTACCAACTGGACCTATGGATCTGTTGCATCTGACGATGGCGCCAAAGGTTCTTATGTGGGCGACCAGATTCCAATCAATGAAATCGAACGCTGGGAAGTGTCAACCACCAACAATTACCCTGCCGATAAATGGGTGTTAAACATTGGAATGGGTGTAAACCGCTGTAATATTGTACTGAACGTGATTGCTAAAACTCCGGAATTAGCCGCTGCTACAGCTTCTGAATTTAAAGCTGAAGCACGTTTTCTGAGGGGATTATATTATTTCGAATCATGGTTGGTTTTTGGTGATAAAATCCCGCTTATCTCTGAAGATAAGGTTGATGTTGCCAATACAATTACCAATGAAAATGCTGCAGGCGCTGTCTTGAAATTCATCATTGACGACCTGAAATTTGCTGCTGATAACCTTCCTGCAAAACAGGCACAAGTCGGACGTGCAACCAAATGGGCTGCAAAAGCGCTGGCTGCAAGGGCATATTTACAAGTTCTCGATTATGCATCAGCCAAGCCTTTACTTGATGAAATCATTAACAGTGGGCAATTTAGCCTCGCAACCAATTTCTTTGACAACTTCCGCATCGCAAAAAATAACAACATAGAAGGAATTTTTGAAATTCAGCGGAATGTGAATGACATCAACGAATCATTGAATGGTGAAATGGGTATTGGCTTAAATGCGCCTTATGCACCTGAATTAGGTATGTGCTGCGGTTTTCACCAGCCAACACAGAACCTGGCCAATGCTTTCAAAGTTGATGCCGCCGGTTTGCCATTGTTTGACACTTTCAACAATACCGATTTGAAAAATGACCAGGGTATTGCTTCTACCGACGAATTTATTCCTGCAACAGATTTGCTTGATCCTCGTATTGACTTCACCATGGGCCGCAGGGGACTTCCATACATGGATTGGGGTATTATGCGTGGTATGGACTGGATCCGCGATCAATCGTGGGGTGGACCATACGTAACTGTTGAGAAAACTTTTTTCTACAAAAAAGAGCGTAATACCTTGTCAACTACTACAGGATGGCAAACAGGTATCAATGCCAACAATTTCCGTTACCTCCGTTTTGGACACATTCTGCTATGGAGAGCCGAAGTCGCTGCTTTTGAAGGCGATCTGGGCACAGCTTTAAAATATGTGAATCAGATCCGCGTCAGGGCTGGTAAGGAAGTAGTCATGGGTAAAGTAAACCTGTATAAACTACCTGTAAGTGTCAATACAGGAGATGATTGGAAACAGTACGTTGACTTTACCGTTCCTGCTGCCAATTACAAAGTTGGAACTTATGCAGCTTTTGCTGATAAGAACATGGCTATGAAAGCAGTTCAGTGGGAACAACGCCTTGAATTTGCAACTGAAGGTATGCGCTTTTTCGATCTCCGTCGTTGGGACAAACTTCCTGCAGGTCAGAGAGTGGATATGAAAGCAACATTGGAAGCTTTTGCCGCCGCAGACAAAAGGATCAGACCTGATGTAATGAAAGGTGCAACATTCGAAGAAAAGGATAAATATCAGCCAATTCCTCAAACTCAGCTTGATTTACAGCCTGGTGTTTTAAGTCAAAATGCGGGTTACTAATTGCATAGATTAATTTAAAATTGCTGCGGCTGCTCCATTCAAATATGGGGCAGCCGCTTTTTTTGTATATATTTAGTCCGAAAAAATGAAATAAATGGCGCTCAATTACATCTGGATTTTCTTTTTTGTGGTCGCCTTCATTATAGGGCTGGTTAAACTGATATTTTTCGGAGATATGACCATCTTTTCGGAGATGATGAATTCAACGTTCGAGATGTCGAAAACCGGTTTCGAAATTTCACTTGGGCTTACCGGTGTGTTGACACTTTGGATGGGAATCATGAAAATAGGTGAGAAGGGTGGGGTTGTGCGGGTATTTTCCAGATTGGTTGGCCCATTTTTCAATAAGCTTTTTCCATCGCTTGGGAAGGATCATCCGGCATACGGATCTATCATGATGAATATTGCGGCTAACATGCTGAACCTCGACAATGCTGCAACTCCCATGGGCCTAAAAGCGATGAAGGAGATGCAGGAGAGTAATCCATCACCGGATACCGCTTCGGATGCCCAGATCATGTTTTTGGTGCTGAATGCTTCGGGTTTAACAATTATCCCGATTAGTATCATGGTGTACCGCGCTCAAATGGGAGCAGTCAATCCTTCTGATATTTTTATTCCAATTTTACTGGCTACCTTTTTTTCAACTTTGGCGGGATTAATTTCTGTTGCCTGGCACCAGAAAATAAACCTCCTGGATAAAACTATTCTAAGCTATCTTGGTGGCATGACGGCTTTTATAGCTGCAATTATCTGGTTTTTTTCGGGTCTGGAAAAGGATCAGATTCAAATCGTTTCAAGTGTCGCGAGCAACCTGATTATTTTTTCGGTCATCATCAGTTTTATTCTTCTGGCGTTGCGAAAGAAGGTAAACGTCTATGATGCCTTTATTGAAGGTGCGAAAGAAGGTTTTGGTACCGCCGTCATGATTATTCCCTACCTGATTGCTATCCTTGTTGCCATCGGTGTTTTTCGTACTTCAGGAGCCATGGAATGGTTTATTTCAGGTATAAGCTGGGGTTTTCAACAATTGGGTATCAATACAGATTTCATAACTGCCCTTCCTACTGCTTTGATGAAACCACTGAGCGGAAGCGGGGCCCGGGGCATGATGGTCGATACGATGAAAACCTACGGAGCTGATTCATTTGCCGGACGGGTTGCCTGTACCATTCAAGGCTCGGCTGATACCACGTTTTATATTCTGGCCGTTTATTTCGGCTCAGTCGGGATAAAAAACACACGATATGCACTCACCTCTGCATTGATTGCAGATTTTACCGGTATGGTAGCAGCCATTTTGATAGCGTATTTGTTCTTTCATTAATCCATTGCATCATATACAATTACCTTTTCCCATAGGTGCTGGCAATCTTCAATAAATTTGAGGTGAATGGGATGGGTTTGGTAAATGACCTGGTCTTCTTTACTTTCGAAAAATGCCATGTATGAATAGGTGAATGAATCGTCAACCACTTCGCGGGGCGATTCAACCGGGGCGCCGATGTGGCTCGATCTGATCTGTGGAACCGTGATCAATGCTTGCAACCCTTTTTCGAATTGTGTCCGGGCTTCTGAATTGCCAGGCTCTTTTAGCCAAAAAAACACATGATGAACAAATATATTTTTTAGCAAAGGTTCACTGGCATTTGCTTTTCCTGAAACCGACATAAAACCAGTTGCAGCCATTCCGGCAGCAATTTTCATTACAAAATTCCTTCTGTTTTCCATCATCAGAATGTTTTAACAACTTGTCTGAGTTGAACAAGCCGGGTTAATAATCCTTCAAGCAAATCAATTTGCAGCATGTTGGCACCATCCGATTTTGCATTCGCCGGATCGGGATGTGTTTCAATAAAAATTCCGTCAACACCAACTGCAATTCCGGCACGGGCAATCGTTTCAATCAATTGGGGCTGCCCGCCGGTAACTCCGCTTGCCTGGTTTGGTTGTTGCAGGGAGTGTGTAATATCCAGAATTACCGGGCAATTGTTTTTTTGCAATTCAGGAATGGAACGGTAGTCAACAATTAAGTCATGATATCCGAAAGTTGAACCGCGTTCGGTTAAAAAAACATTGTTGTTACCGCTTTCGCGAACTTTAGTCACTGCAAATTTCATGGCCTCAGCCGATAAAAATTGACCTTTTTTAATGTTGACAGCTTTTCCGGTTTCGGCAGCAGCTATCAAAATATCGGTCTGACGGCAAAGGAATGCCGGAATCTGCAACATATCCACATATTCGGCAGCCATTGCTGCTTCTTGTGCCGAATGAATATCGGTAACCGTAGGTATATCAAATGTTTCGCTAACTTTTCTTAGTATTTTCAGAGCTTTTTCATCACCTATTCCGGCAAACGAATCAAGTCTTGAACGGTTGGCTTTCCGGTACGATCCTTTGAAAATATAGGGAATCTGCAATTTGGTCGTTATTTCAACAATTCGCTCTGCAATTTCGAGGGCCATTTGTTCGCCTTCAATAGCGCAAGGGCCAGCCAGTAAAAGGAAATTGGAGTTTTCGTATTTGAGTCTTGGTATCATCGTCTATTTATTTTTCACAAAGATAACTCATTTAGTTTCTCAAATAAATGGTATGCTTAGATTTTCTAGAAGTCATGACTATAGCTCAACCCGAGAATATTTTTTTGTTCGTCCTTTATCCGGTTATCCTGAAGTCGGTAAAACAAGCTGATTTCGTTGTTCTTATTCAAATTATAAGCCAGTCCGCCTGTGTATCTAACCTTGTCAATAGCTTTAAATCCTCCTGCAATCAGGGCTTTGTCGATTTCTGTGACTGTACGATCGTGGAAAAGCTCCACGGAGGCAAACGGAACCAGTTTAAGACCTTTGATATCGTAGTCAATTTTGGCTCTGTACCGGAATTCGGATTCATTGTTAGTAGCGTATAATCCGTTGGTATAGCGTAACCGAAACTGAAAATTGAATCGTTTCAGTTCAAATCCTGATTTGGCATCAAAGGCAATCCGGTTTAATGAAAGCTGGCCCTTATAGGCACCTGTTGACTTTTTGTAATCATACTCATCTTCATATCGATAGTAACCGGAAACTGTAAGGTACCTGTGCAGTTTGTACGAAAGTCCGCCTTCAAGAATGTATGAATCCATTTTAAAACCACCCAGCAACCTCAATTCCGGATTAAATTCCAGTTTCAGTTTTTTGTTTATTTTTTTACTGAACTCCAATTCGAACCAAGTCGAAGGTTCCTTTTGTGCAAAACCCGAAAAGGCAAAAAATAAAGGAAGAATGAGCAGAAATAATTTAGCTTTTATCATTTCCCAATTTCTTTTTGCCGTTGATGTCAAAGAATATATTGATGTAAGCCACATCTCTAAGGAAGTCAATTCGTTCAATTTCAAATCGTTTGATGTCTTTTCCGGTTCTGAGTTTCAAGTCGGCCAGTAATTCATCATCTTTCCCTGCCTGTACATTTTCAATTTTTTCGTAAATAATCCGGTACGAAATTTCCTGTCGTAAATTGAGAATTTTTTCAAGAACATATAATCCGAATACGATCAGTAAATTGGTTGTGATCAGTTCGGCATAACTGATTTTTTTATTGGCTAAGGCATTGATTACTGAAACGCCTATGACCACAAAAAGATAGGTCATTTCTTTGATTGGGATGGCATCGGTCCGGTATCGGATAATGCCAAAAACTGCAAAAAGTCCAAGCGCAAAACCCAACTCAATTTTTACACTGACGAGCAAAAAACAAAGTAAAAATATTACCATGCTAACTGCAATGTAGCTGAAATAAAAGTCTTTACGTTTGCTTGTTTTCGCATATAATCCAACGACAATCGCAATGATAACCATGAGGTTTAGCGAAAACCGTGTCAATAATGCGAGAAAGTCATCGGCGTTGATTAGTTTGATGCCGAAAAATTTCAGTTCATCTATTTGTAATATAAAATTCAAAAGGTGCATGATATCTGGTTTAATTATAGTATTCTTTCCTGATTTTCATCAGGAGAGGTTTAAAACTGTTCTTTTTAATTTCTTCTTCGAGTAACGACCGGCCAATGCAATATTTGCTAAAACTCTGACTGGTAATTTTATGAGCTTTGAATATTTGTGTAATTAAAGCAGAATGGCCGGCTTTGTCTTGTTTAACTTCAACCACGACCAAATTACGGAGCGTTATTTGTTTTTCCTGATTCTGGAAAGCCGGTGAAATATCAAGGGTAACCCTTTCTGAAAAGTGATTGTTTACCAATGTAATACGATTAAATGAGCTTCTTATTTTTGATTCAAGCTGAGTTTCCGAAAAAGGTGATGAATGCCCGATGAAATTTAATTCAAACGGTGAAAATTCAGACTTAAAATCTTCTCTTCCAATTCTTTCCTTTATTGTACGTCCTTTGTTGTTTTTAAATTTTACTTCCAGAAAATTCTCATCAGATTGGTTATAGTTCCGCACCCTGATTTTATAGCGGTTCAGTTTCCCATTATGATGGTTCAGGTACATTTGATTATCAGGAGTGTCAAAATAAAGGTTGTCGTATTTTAAAATTGTTTCGCCCTGAATTTCCAAAAGAGAATAATCAGTCTTTAGCGCTTCCAAAACTGCAGGCAATTGTAAAATATGCATGCAAAATTTCTGGTCGGTTCTATTCATGAGTTTCACCATAACCAGATCAGATAAGGTTACTTTATTAAATGGCTGAAGAATATTTCTGATCAGATTCATCGATATTATTTTGGTAGCGCTAAACTAATCTTTTTAATGCAACAAGCTGCCACAAAAATGGATTATACCCCTCATTTAGGGTGGTAAATGCCTGATCATTCAGGAATAAGACAATAATGGGAAGTTGCTTTTATTTTTCGTAACGTTTTCCCCAGAGACTTTTTAATCGTTCGAGAATTTTCAGTTCCAGCGGATTATTTTGCGGGGTGTACAAACGACGGTTTTTAATCTCTTTCGGCAGAAAATCCTGTTCTGCAAAGTTATCTTTGAATGAATGGGCATATTTATAATCTTTGCCGTAGCCCAGTTCTTTCATCAGTTTGGTTGGTGCATTCCGGATATGCAGGGGAACAGGCAGATCGCCGGTTGATTTGACCAAGGCCAGCGCTTCGTCGATGGCCGAGTATGCCGAATTACTTTTTGCTGAAGTTGCCAGATAGATGGCGCATTGCGAAAGGATGATCCGAGCCTCGGGATATCCGATTTTGTGCACGGCATCGAAGGTACCTTGTGCTAACAGCAAAGCATTTGGATTGGCTAACCCGATATCTTCAGCAGCCAGGATCAACATTCGGCGGGCTATAAATTTTACATCTTCGCCACCTTCAATCATCCGGGCAAGCCAGTAAACCGCTGCATCCGGATCGCTTCCGCGCATACTTTTGATAAAGGCAGAAATAATGTCGTAATGCATTTCGCCGTTTTTATCGTAAAGCGCCATGTTATCCTGGAGCCTGTCGATTACCATATCGTTGGTAATTGTAACGGTGTCATTTCCCTCAGCGTTTACAACCAATTCCAGAACATTGAGCAGTTTCCGGGCATCGCCTCCTGAAAAACGCAGCAAAGCTTCATCTTCTTCAATCCTGATGTTTTTGGTTTTAAGATCCGGATCTTTGGTCAGCGCCATTTCAACAATCTTCAGCAAATCTTCTTTATCCAGCGATTTCAGGATATAAACCTGGCAACGCGACAAGAGCGGTGAAATCACTTCGAACGAAGGATTTTCTGTTGTCGCGCCAATCAGGGTAATGACTCCCTGTTCCACAGCGCCAAGCAGCGAATCCTGCTGTGATTTGCTGAACCGGTGAATTTCGTCGATGAAAAGAATGGGGTTGGGTTTGTTGAAAAATTGATTTCGCTGCGACTTTTCAATCACATCGCGTACATCTTTTACTCCTGAATTAACAGCGCTTAAAGTGTAAAACGGACGGTTTAGCGTATTGGCAATAATCTTGGCAAGAGTTGTTTTCCCAACTCCCGGAGGGCCCCAAAGCAGAAAAGAAGAAATTTTGCCTGATTCAATCATTTTACGCAGAACAGCGCCTTCACCAATCAGGTGTTCCTGTCCGATGTAGTCATCTAAGGTTGCGGGTCGCAATCGTTCTGCAAGTGGTTGGTTGGCAAATGGCATAGCCTTGTAAATTGGTTTAAAATAACCTGACGAAGATAAGGTTAATTGCAATACCGCTTAATGATATTGTATGCATCCTGAATGCCCAGTTCACCGGCTTTGCTCAAATCGATGGCTCCACCTTCAACATCGTCGAGGTAGATTTTGGTTAAGCCACGATTAAAATAAGCTTCGGCAAAATCATTCTCAATGTCGATGGCTTTGTTGAAATCAGCCAAAGCCCCCTGGTAATCATGCATTTTGCATTTGACATAGGCCTGGTTAAAATAGGCATATGGAAATTTCGGATTAATTTGCAAACAGGTTGCATAGTCATTCAACACATCAGTATAGTCGTTAACTGTTTCAATCTTTGTTTCCTTGTTTTTACCCGATTCGTTTTTCATGGGAAGTTTAATTGCTTCTGAACTTTGATTGACTTGTTCAATGGCATCAACTATTTTTATCCGGCAATTAGCTCTGGTAAAATAAGTCAGTGCATTTTTCCCGTTCAGATCAATCGCTTTTTGCAGGTCGGTCATTGAATTGGGATATTCGTCAATAAGCGAATAGAAAATTCCCCTGTTCAAATAATTCAGGCTTTCCTTTTTATTGTTTCTGATCTTTTCATTGAAATAAAGAATCTGGTTTTTAAATACATCTCTCAGGTGGTCAACCGGCTTGTTGGATAGGACAATTACCGGATCGTAATTGTTGAAGTTATTGATGTTCTCCAGTTCCAGGTTATAATATTGAGTTCGTTCGAAGTCGGATGAATATTTACTGTATGACGAAAGAAGAAAAATAGGCTGTAAATCGATCACAATATTTTTGTTTTGAATACGGCCGTCATCAACAACTTCTTCTTTCGATGTGGGTAAGTTACGGGCATCAGCCAAAGAAAGCTTATATCTTCTTCTGTCGCGTTCTTCCTGGGTTTCCTTCTTGGGTTCCGTATCTTTTACCAGATCAGTCTGATCGGTAGTTGCAGCAGTT
>JAUXUF010000400.1 GCA_030684645.1 Bacteroidota bacterium
TACGTTGTCGTTATATACCCAACTTTCGTTTCCTGTATTGTAGGGCGGGTCAATGTAGATGCACTTAATTTTTCCTTCGTATTCGGGCAAAAGGGCTTTTAGCGCTTCGAGATTGTCGCCATGTATGATTTTGTTTCCACCTTTAGTTTCGGAGTCAGTTTGGGTTCCATTGTCAAAGCCATAAGAGTGTTCCAAAACCTTAAAAGGAACAACCATGTGATGATTAATAACCTTGTCTTTCCCAATCCAGTGCAATGTTGGCATATACTTTTTTTCAGTCTTTTAATTAAAACACCCAAAGATACAATTATCCGTGGGTGCGTTGGCACGATAAAAGCTCTTTTGCTCCCGAAAGTTTTCGGGATGGTCTCGTGTCGGCTTCCTTCGACAAGCTCAGGACAAGTGTGCGGTTTGTAAATGTGCTGTTTTGTGCGGGGGCTGTTGATGTTTTTCTCTGCTTTGGGCGTGTACCGTCGCTTTCTTTTCGAGTCCCGCATTACTAACCGTATTGTCCTTAACCGATTGTACTGCGACACTCTTCGTGCTTCGTCTTTAGTTTACCCCGTGAAAACCCAATCCTTATGGGGTAAAGCGTCCGGTAATGCTTCAAAAAAGCCCGGCGTATTTAACACTGGGCATCGCAATCCGGCAATTCAAACTTATTTCTGCATGGCATCGTCGAACGCCACATCCGAAGGATCAAAATCGCTGTATCGAACAAAATCGCAGGCTTCGACGGCGCCAACTTCACGGTTCATGCCGCTGTCTTCCCATTCTACCGAAAGCGGACCCTGGTATTTAATGTCGTTCAGCGCCCGGATGATGTTTTCGAAGTCAACTTTTCCGCGGCCCAGGCTCCGGAAGTTCCAATTGCGGCGATTATCGCCAAAGTCGGTATGTCCGCCGAAAACACCTATATCCATCGGATGTTCGCTCCAATAGGCATCTTTCATGTGAACGTGGAAAATACGGTCGGCGAATTCGTAAATAAATTTGACGTAATCCACGCCCTGGTAACCGAGGTGACTTGGATCGAAATTGAACCCGAAAGCCGGATGGTAATTTACTGCTTTCAGCGCCCGGCGGGCAGTTGCGATGTCGAAGGCAATTTCGGAGGGATGTACTTCGAGAGCGAATTTCATACCCATTCTCTGGTATTCGTCCAGAATCGGAATCCAGCGTTTAGCGAAATCTTCATATCCCTTATCGATCATTTCCTGGTTAACTGGTGGAAAGGCATACAACATGTGCCAGATTGAACTGCCGGTGAACCCGTTTACTACGTCCAAGCCTAGCATTTTGGCCACTCTGCCGGTTTTAATGACTTCGGCTGCAGCACGCTGACGCACTCCTTCCGGATCGCCATCTCCCCAAATGTAACCGGGTAAAATGCCGCGGTGACGCTCATCAATCCGGTCGCAAACACATTGTCCAACCAAATGCGTTGAAATGGCAAACAGTTGAAGATCGTATTTAGCCAGGATTTCTTTGCGGTTATCGCAGTATGCCTGATCGGCTTTGTCAATTTCCATGTGATCGCCCCAACAGCAAAGTTCGATGCCGTCGTAGCCAAACTCAAGCGCTTTTTCACAGATGGTTTCAAAAGTTAAGTCGGCCCATTGTCCGGTAAATAAAGTTACTGGTCTGCTCATTACATTTTGGTTTAAGGGGTTTTAAATTTCAAGATAATCGTTTTATCCGTTTTGCCATTGCTACCTGGAGTCCAAATGCGCAATCAGGAATATGAATATCACTTTTCTGCATCGCTTTTCCCCTGATAAAAATTCTCTGGTATTCCAGATTTAACCTGAAATATAAGCCGGTTTTCTTGTTGAAAACGGGCATTCACGGAACTCGATAAAGATAAAACTTAGTTTGGTGATAAAGAAGCAAAAGTTGAAAAACAGGGAGATGCCGGGCATCTTGTTCTGCTTTTTGTGACAGTGGTTTTTTTAAAGTCAAATTCCAAACTGTACCGATATAGGAAATGGATACTAATTTACTATATTTAGCGTCATCCTTGAATGTCGTTTTTCGTGAATAGAGCAACTGCATTCAGGCTATAACATTGAAATTCTGTGTGATAGTTGACACCAATAGAGAAAAATGAACCATGAAGAACAATTAATGCCCTATGCAGAAAGACAATAAAAACAAACTCATTCTAAAGGAGGGGTCAAAAATTGGTGTAGTGGGCGGAGGCCCTGGCGGCAGCTTTTTTTCGTTTTTTGCTTTCACCCTGGCCAGTAGAATGGGAATAAATATCGAAATTGACATTTTCGAAACAAAGAATTTTACCAATACAGGTCCGGCTGGTTGCAATCATTGCGGGGGAATTGTTTCCGAATCGCTGGTGCAAATGCTGTCAGCCGATGGCATTGTACTTCCCAAACAAGTTATCCGCCGTGGTATTGAATCTTACACACTTCATCTTGAGCACGGAACGACCGTAATTGATAAACTTTTGCGCGAACAACGGATCGTATCGGTGTTTCGTGGTTCAGGCCCACTTGGGACAGCCGTTTCAAGCATACAAAGTTTTGACGGATACCTGTTGGAGTTGTGTGAGAAAAAGGGGGCAAAAATTATTAATGAAAGAGTTACCGATGCCGAAAATGAACCGGACGGTATCACTCTGATTACCGGCAAATCAAAACGAAAATACGACCTGGTGGTGGGAGCAGTTGGCCTTAATCCAAGGACTTTAAAAATATTTCAAAAAATTGTCCCTTTATATATACCGCCCAAAACTACCAAAACTTATATCTCTGAGTATTATTTAAAAACGGAAACCATCAATAAGTTCTTTGGGAATTCCATGCACGTATTCTTGCTGAAGACTCCCCACATTGAATTCGGTGCGTTAATACCGAAGGGAAATTATGTGACACTTGTACTGCTTGGAACAGAAATTACCAAGGAAATTGCAGATGGTTTTTTAAGTTTGGAAACGGTGAGGTCCTGTTTTCCGGAAGGCACAGAATTAAAAGAGATTAACTCATGCCTTTGCTTTCCGTCGATCAGCATTAAAAATGCAAAGAATGCGTATTCCGATCGGGTTGTACTCATCGGTGACTCTTCGTCATCCAAACTTTATAAAAATGGTATCGGAGCAGCATATATTACAGGTAAAGCGGCAGCAAATACGGCATTTTTGGATGGTATTTCAGGAAAAGATTTTAAAAAATCGTACCAGCCTGTGTGCTCAGGTCTCGACATTGACAATGCAGTCGGAAAATTTATCTTCCATGTATCCACGATAATTCAGAATTCGTCGTTTCTGAAAAAAGTTCTTTTTCAAATGGTTGTAAAAGAGCAGAAAAACGGAGGAAGCAAAAAGGAAATGAGTTCAATGTTATGGGATACGTTTACTGGCAGCGCCCCATACAAGAAAATTTTAAGACGGGCAATAAACCCTTTTTTGGTTGCCAGACTGTTTTGGAATATCATTTTACAGTTGATAAGTCCAACAAATATCCGGAAAAGTGGAGCGGGCCACCGGAGCAGCCTTTCATTGGACGAAAAAAAAGATCAGTAAATTAAATACTCATCGCTTTCCATTTTCTGAATCCGCCACTCACTTAGTTGCTTTAGCCTGTTTAATACATTAGAAGTAACCCTGTTGTGAACAGCTTCCCATAGCTTGTTTCTGTATTTCTGACGAGACTTATATTCTTTCCCGTAAAAATTGAAACCTACCGTAAAAAATAGTTGTGCCTGTTCTTTTTCGCCCATATCGGCTATGGATGAACGTACATACATCATAAATATTCCGATGGGATAACCGCCATTGCACTTATAAAGAAGATAACGTGCATTATCAAAATCAAATGCATCAGGAACGCGTTTTACCCTGATAGAATTCAAATTAAACAAAGGAATAAAATGGGTGCCAAAGAAACTTTTCTGAAACCTGAATGGGTATTTCTTCCAGCCAAAAGGCAAAATCCGAATTTCTTCAATCTTATCATCAATCCGTTCAACTTTAGCGATATAATTTGGCCAACAGCTTGAATCGCCATTCCAGTTCAACAGCTCATTAAAAACATAACTTACCGGCGCTTCTATTCCAATCTGATGAACATTTAAAACCGTATATCCATCCACACCTTCGCCAACCCGTTGCATGATCCGCTGGTTGTAATCGTCCCTTTTTTCTTCGGACGTAAACTTGATCCGGGTTGGAATTGCTGGTTTGTTCCAAAGAAAATATTTGAAATCGGAAAAAAGGCCACCACTTTTGGAGGGTGGGGTCAGTTTTGAAGTTTTGTTTGTCTTACTGTCTGGCATAGATAAAATCTTAAACATGAGGCTATTTGCGAGCTTACCTGATAGAAAAACTAAGCCTCAGAACGGACATTTAAAGGTAACCATCTTTATAGATTTCCACCTTGATCAGGAATAAAAAAACGGATCATTACCTCTGACGAAACGGAATTTTTCCGGCCTATAAAAGTTTGCAGCGAATCATCCGGTCTTTCCCGTTTATATCTTTTTTCAGGGTCACTTCCCCGAAGCCTTTTTGCCGCATCAAAACGGAACATTCAGGCCCAAATGCTTCGTTGATCTCGAAATACAGGCAACCTCCTTTTCTTAAATGGATCAGCGCAAAATCTGCAATTCGTTCGTAAAAAAGCAATGGGGTTTCATCAGAGACAAACAAGGCGAGCCCGGGTTCAAAATCAAGCACATTCTTATCCATCCGTTTTTTTTCGGTTTCCCTCACATAGGGCGGATTGCTGACAATGATATCCAGTTCCGGGAAATCAACCTCAGGAATATTATTCAGAATATCATAGTTAAGCACAGATACTTCAGTCCTGTTTAATTCTGCATTTCGCCGGGCAGTTTCAATACAAACGGGTGAAATATCGCAAGCCAGAACAGTGGCATTTTGAATATTTTTCCGGAGCGAAACAGCAATACAGCCAGTTCCGGTTCCCACATCAAGAATGCCTGGTGCCATCAGTTGATTTTCCTGAATGATCCATTGAACCAGTTCTTCCGTTTCGGGACGCGGAATCAGAACTCCCGGAATTGAAAAAAACGACAATCCATAAAACTCTGTTTCTCCCAAAATGTATTGAATTGGTTCGTGCTTCTTCAGGCGGGAAGTAATTTTTTTGATCTCACTCAACTCTTCATCGCTGATTTTCACTTCTTTGGCCAGTAAAAATTCAGTTCGTGAATATCCTTTCAGCCTTTCAAAGATCAGAAATATCAGGCTTTCAATTTCTTCTTTGGAGAAAATACCTGCCAATTCTTTTCGGATGGATGCGATACCTGCCTTCATTAATGTTATTTTTGGCAAAGTTAATTTTTTCAATGATGAGCGCTCCTGAAATCTTTATGCAACGCTGCCTCGAACTGGCGCTTCTCGGAATGGGCGATGTAGCCCCCAATCCGATGGTGGGTTGCGTCATTGTGCACGATGGGATCATCATTGGCGAAGGCTATCACGAAAAATGTGGCCTTGCTCATGCCGAAGTGAATGCCATCCGTTCAGTTCTAAATCCTGAATTACTGTCGCAATCCACTTTGTATGTTTCACTTGAACCTTGTGCGCATTTCGGGAAAACACCGCCGTGCTCCGATCTGATCATCGAAAACCGGATCCCACGGGTGGTGATCGGCACTGTCGATCCGTTTGCCCAGGTTGCAGGGAAAGGCATCAATCGAATGCAAAACGCCGGAATAAAGGTTGAAGTGGGCGTGCTTGAAAAAGAATGCCGTGAACTGAACCGTCGTTTTTTAACTTTTCACGAGAAAAAACGTCCGTATATTATCCTGAAATGGGCGCAAACTTTAGATGGATTTATTGATACCGACCGCAGCGAAACAGATCATCCGACCTGGATTACCAATGCGCTGGCTAAAAGACTGGTACATAAACAGCGTTCCGAAGAATCTGCCATTTTGATCGGGACCAATACGGCCAAATACGATAATCCGGCACTCACAGTGCGCGAATGGGTGGGCAATCAACCCATCCGAATGGTGATTGACCGAACCGGTCGGCTGGATAAGGAATTGCACCTGTTCGACGGGAAAGCCACAACCTGGACCTTTACCGAACAAAAAAAGCCAGATTCGGAAAACCTGAAATTTATTACGCTCGATTTTGGAAAAAATATGCTGCCGCAACTGCTTTCTGAACTGTACAAGAGCGATATTCTGTCGGTAATTGTGGAAGGTGGAGGTAAATTGCTGAACAGTTTTCTGGAATTGAATTTGTGGGATGAGGCTTTTGTTTACACCGGTAACCAGTTCTTTGGCAAAGGTGTTTCGGCTCCTCATATTTCCGGAGAAACCATTGCTTTCGAAAAACTGGACGATTGCAAACTGCATGTGCTGCGAAATTTTTCACTTGTTTATACCAGTAATTTTCGTGAAATTTAGTCGAACCAAATCAATCAACAACAACGCATGGGAATCTTCTTCGAGATATGGAAGGCAATGCCTAGCCTGGTTACCATCCTTTACTTTTTAACGGTTGTTTTTATTGCAATACTCATAATCCTGGAAAACCGCAACCCGGTAAAAACCATCAGCTGGATCCTGGTTTTGGTTCTGCTTCCTTTCGCCGGAATTGTGTTTTACCTGTTCTTCGGACAAGAGTACCGTAAAACGAAGATGTATTCGCGAAAGGGGTTGAAGGACCTTGAAAAACTCCGGAAACTTACACTGGAGCAATTAGATAACCTTCCGAAGAATCATTTTCAAATCAGCGAAAAGTTGTATTCCAAAAAACGGCTGATGAATTTGATGCTTTCGAATTCGAACGCCATTTTGACCAACAACAACGAAATACAGGTTTTGCGCAACGGTGAAGAAACTTTTCCGGAGATTTTCAGGACCATAGAACAAGCCAAACATCACATTCACCTGGAGTATTATATCATTGAAAATGACACCATCGGTAATTACCTGCGCGAACTTCTGATCCGTAAAGCGATTGAAGGCGTTGAAGTTCGGTTGATATTTGACGATGTGGGCAGCTGGGAATTGAAACGCAAGTTTATCCGGTCCATGTCAGATGTCGGGATCAAGGTGGATTGTTTTATGAAAGTTCGGTTCCCGATGCTCACTTCAAGAGTTAACTACCGTAACCATCGCAAAATACTGGTGGTTGATGGCGAAACTGCTTTTGTGGGCGGATTAAATTTTGCCGACCGTTATATGGATGGAGTTGCTGGTATTGGGCCCTGGCGCGACACCCACCTTAAAGTTGTTGGTGGTGGTGCTACTGCATTGCATATCATTTTTATGGCCGACTGGTATTTTGTTTCCAAAGAAATTCTTAAAGGCGAAAAGTACCTGAAACCGTTTGAATCGGGTGACGGGAAATTGGTACAGATGACTGCCAGCGGCCCTGATTCGGATTGGGAAAGCATTGGCCAGGCTTATTTTACCGCCATTGCATCGGCCACCGACTATGTCTATATTTCGACTCCTTACCTGATGCCCACTGCCGATATTGTAACTGCCCTGAAAACTTCAGCACTCGGTGGAATTGATGTGCGCATCATCGTTCCTGGCTTGTCGGATGCCATTACACCCAAATGGGGAACCAATTCATTTATCGAGGAGTTACTCGAAGCTGGAGTGAAGGTTTATTTTTACAAGGCCGGATTTGCACACACCAAAGTCATTGTTGCAGATGGAATTTTTTCATCAGTCGGAACTGCCAATCTCGATTTCCGTAGCCTGGAAACCAATTTTGAAGTGAATGCCATGATTTATGACGAAGAAATTGCCGGAATTCTGGCTGCTCAGTTTCTCGAAGATCAGGATAAAAGCGAGCTGGTAGTTTTGGCGGACTGGATCAAACGGCCACGGATAAATAAAATTAAAGAATCGTTTTCCCGCCTGATAAGTCCGATGCTGTAATCAATAATCCCATCCCCAATCCCTCTCCGCCATCTGACATAAAGGGATCAGGGCTATTTATTCAGAAAATTATCACAAAAGCACTCTTATTGTTATAAGACCTTATCCCAGTTATTCTCCAAACTTTATCCATTTAGTATCATCGTTGTAGCCCGATTCGACTACTGCATCGATGAACTGCATGCCGCGGATACCATCTTCCACTCCAGGGAAATCGAGCCACTCCGGTTTCGGTATTTCACCGTTCAGTTTGGCACGAAGTGTCAGTGAGAAATTGCGGTAAATGTTGGCAAACGCTTCCAGGTAACCTTCAGGATGGCCACCCGGAGTGCGGGTGTTGGCAGTTGCTGCAGATCCCATAAAACCAGTTCCGACGCGGTAAATCTCGGTTGGCTTGCTGGTCCATTTGGCAATCAGGGTATTCGGCTCCATTTGTGCCCATTCCAGTCCACCTTTGTCGCCGTAAACACGTATTTTCAGGGCATTTTCTTCTCCGGCGGCAATTTGTGTAGCAACCAGTACACCCCTGGCTCCGTTATTGAACCGGAGCAGAACAGCGCCATCATCATCCAGCAAACGACCTGGAACGAAAACATTCAGTTCGGCACAGATCTCCGTTGTTTTCAATCCGGAAATGTATTCGGCCAGATGATGGGCATGGGTTCCAATATCGCCCATAGCTCCTGCTTTTCCTGAACGTTTGGGGTCAGTACGCCATGATGCCTGAGGATTTCCGGAATCTTCCAGTTTGGTGGAGAGCCAACCTTGAGGATATTCCACAAATATTTTACGGATCTTTCCAAGCTGACCTTCGGCAACCATCTGGCGGGCCTGTTTAACTGCCGGATAGCCTGAATAAGTGTGTGTCAGCGCCAGTATCAATCCGGTTTCCTGTAATTTCGCCTGAAGTAGTAAAACTTCGTCAAGGGTGAAGGTGATTGGTTTATCGATGACCACATTGAACCCATTTTCAAGAGCCATCATGGCAGGTGCAAAATGTGCAAAGTTTGGCGTAACGATGGTCACAAAGTCCATTCGATCACCTTCAGGTAATTTAACTTCGTTTGCAAACATTTCCTGATAGGTTTTGTAAACCCGGTTGTCAGGAAGATAATACGATTTTCCGGAGGAAAGTGAAATTTCAGGATTGACACTGAAACAGCCGCAAACCAGCTCGATTTGCCCGTCCATAAATGCTGCCAGCCGATGGATAGCCCCGATGAAAGCATCGCTGCCACCACCAACCATTCCCATACGTAATTTACGATTCATCATATCGGTATAATTGATTGTAGGTTTATTTCCCAAATATAGAGCTTTAATTTAGGAAAGAAAATGCAAAAGGCCCGGATAATTATGAGCGAAGTATAAAAGTACTCTTTTATTACTCTTTGAAAATCTTTGTGTTAATTTTCAATATCCTTCAGATTAATGTTTGCAAATTAAAAAAAAGAAAATACTTTTGCAGTCCCGATTATTGTCCTTACTTGCAGTTCTTGTAAATGACTGAAAATGTTTAGTGTGCAGATCTTATCAACAATTCCGGGTTGATAAATAGTTTGACCTAAACAATTGTATTTTAAAATATTGCGAGTTAGTGATTAATTTATTAAATAATTAAGCAAGTGGATACACTAAGTTACAAAACCGTTTCAGCCAATAGGGCTACGGTAACCAAAGAGTGGGTTTTGGTTGATGCCACTGATGTGGTTCTCGGACGTCTGGCCAGTAAAGTGGCCAAAATCCTGAGAGGAAAGAACAAACCGAGTTTCACTCCACATGTTGATTGTGGTGATAACGTGGTTGTCATCAATGCCGAAAAAGTGCGTCTGACAGGAAATAAACTGAATGACAAAATTTATTTGAGTTATTCGGGCTATCCTGGAGGCCAGAGAAAACAAACTCCTGCCGAGTTGTTGAGCAAATACCCTGAAAGACTGGTTGAAAAAGCGGTTAAAGGGATGTTGCCAAAAAATCGTCTGGGAGCTAAAATCTATGGAAACCTGAAAGTGTATGTTGGATCAGAACATAAACAGGAAGCCCAGAACCCAAAAGTAATTGATTTAAATACAATTAAATAATAACTAATGGAAGTAGTAAACGCGTTAGGTCGTAGGAAATCTGCGGTTGCCAGAGTTTATGTAAGCGAAGGCCAGGGAAAAATCGTCATCAATAAAAGAGATTTGACTGAATATTTTCCAACAGGAATCCTGCAGTATGTTGTGTTGCAACCGTTGAATCTATTAGGTGTTGCTGGTCAGTATGACATCAATGTAAACCTTGATGGTGGCGGTATCACCGGTCAGGCTGAAGCATTGCGGTTAGGGATATCACGTGCTATGTTGGAAATCATTCCTGATTCAAGACATGCATTGAAAGCTGCCGGATTTTTGACCAGAGATCCCCGTGAGGTTGAACGTAAAAAACCAGGTCAGCCAAAAGCACGCAAAAGATTCCAGTTCTCAAAACGTTAATATTTTTAGTTCAAAAATATTCTGCTTTGGATCTAAACTGCCCAGACTCCCGACTTTTAAAGTAAGGGACTACTCAGCAGTTGCTTTTCAAACGATTATTTTTTTAAAAAAAAAAGTAAAAAGATGCCAAGAACAAATTTTCAAGAATTATTGGATGCAGGTGTTCATTTTGGACACTTGAGAAGAAAATGGAACCCAAACATGGCCCCGTATATCTTTATGGAGAAAAACGGGATCCACATTATCGATCTTCAAAAAACAATCGTCAAAGTTGACGAAGCAGCCGACGCAATTAAACAAATTGCAAAATCAGGTCGCAAAATTTTATTCGTTGCCACAAAAAAACAAGCCAAAGACATTGTTGCTGAGCTGGTTAGTGGCGTAAATATGCCTTATGTAACTGAGCGTTGGCCAGGTGGTATGCTTACCAACTTCCCAACTATCCGGAAGGCTGTTAAGAAAATGATGTCCATCGACAAGATGACCAAAGAAAGCGCCTGGGATGTTCTTTCAAAACGTGAAAAACTTCAGATTAGCCGTCAACGTGCCAAACTCGAAAAAATGCTCGGAAGTATTTCGGACTTGACCCGCCTTCCCGCAGCCCTTTTCATTGTTGACGTATTGAAGGAAAAAATTGCAGTTCGCGAAGCTAAACGGCTTGGAATTCCGGTTTTTGCAATGGTTGATACCAACTCAGACCCGGAAGGGATTGATTTTGTTATCCCATCAAACGACGATGCTTCACAGTCAGTAAGCCTGATTGTCAGTGTCATGACTGAAGCTATCCGTGAAGGACTTTCAGAACGCAAAGTGGAACGCGATAGTGAAGGTGATAACAAAGAAGTAAAAGTAAAAGGTAGAAAAACAAAAGTTGCTGACGACACTGAATCAGCATCGCTTTACGCTGACGAAGATGTAGAGGATGATGAAGATCTGGATGAAGAAATTGATGATTAATCGTTCAACAACCCGTTAAATAAAAATAATATGGAAATTAGTGCCGCAGATGTGATGAAGTTGCGTAAAGCAACTGGTGCAGGTATGATGGATTGTAAAACAGCTCTGGCTGATGCAGAAGGCGATTTTAACCGTGCCATCGACATCATCCGCGAAAAAGGAAAACTGGTTGCCAGCAAAAGAGCTGACAGGGCAGCTAACGAAGGAGTTGTTTTGGCAAAAGTAAATGAATCGAAAAAATCAGGCGCACTTCTAGTTCTGAATTGCGAAACTGACTTCGTTGCAAAAAATGAATCTTTTGTTGCTTTTGCTCAAAAAATACTCGACACCGCCATTGCAAATAATACAACAAATCTGGATGCCGTAAAAGCTTTGGTTTTGGACGGACGTACCGTTGAGGACCATATCATCGAACAAACAGGTATTATTGGTGAAAAACTGGATTTGCCTTATTTTGCAAAACTGGATGCCGAAACTGTTGTGGCATACATTCACCCTGGGAACAAACTTTCAACCTTGGTTGGTTTTAACAAACCCGATGTTGAAGTTCAGGTTACAAAAGACATTGCGATGCAAGTTGCCGCCATGAACCCTGTAGCTGTTGACAAAGATGATGTTCCTGCTGAAACCGTAGCTAAAGAGCTTGAAATTGCCAAGGAAAAATTCCGTCAGGAAGGTAAAGCTGAAGCAATGCTTGATAAAATTTCTCAGGGAGCCCTTGTTAAATTCTTTAAAGAAAACACCCTGTTAAATCAGGCGTTCATTAAAGAAAACAAACAAACTGTTGCCGAATTCCTGAAAAGCACCGATAAAGGCCTTACTGTTACGGCTTTCTATCGTTACAATCTTGCCGACTAGATTATAATCGCATGATTCATATACAAAGCCTTCCGTTATGCGGAGGGCTTTTTTTTGTGCTATTCGGGTTAAATAAAACTCTCAAATCAACCTAAATAATTTATTCTCTCAGGTTGCATTCTAACAGCAAAATTCAAATTCCCAATCCAGACTCAGGTTACATACTTTCAAGCCAGGTTACATTTATTCAAGCGTTTGCAATTAGGTAACCAAAAGGTAACATGTTTTTAATTTTTTGATTCATGCTGTAAACCCGAAATTTGGTTGCCAGTGTAAGTTTGGTGTAAATAATTCATCGAACTTATGAAAACACAAAAGGTTATTTCAGTAGCGCTTATGCTCGCTCTCGGTGGGTTCCTTTTCGGATACGACATCGCTATGATTTCCGGAACAACTTCGCAACTGGAGCAAGTTTTCCAACTCAGCAAATTTTCACTCGGATTTACAGTTGCCATTGCCTTAATAGGAACTATCATCGGTACTATTATAATAGGAAAACCTGTCGATCAGTTTGGACGACGTAAAATGCTGATTTTTCTTTCAGGTTTATTCGCTTTGTCAACGCTTGGAAGTGCACTGTCGCCTGTATGGGGAGTATTTCTCTTCTTCCGGTTTTTAACCGGCATATTATTAGGTTGCATTTCGGTGGTTACCCCCATGTTTATTGCTGAAATATCGCCCGCAGCTTTGCGTGGCCGTTTGGTTTTGATGAATCAGTTCAACGTGGTAACCGCAATCTTTCTGGCTTATGTTATTAACTATTTTATTGCAGGAGCAGTGTCAGAGGGTTCGTGGCGGTTTATGATCGGCGTTGAATTTATTCCTGCCTTTGCATTTTTCCTTTTTCTCTTCAGAGTTCCCGACAGTCCAAGATGGATGGCGATGAACAACCGGAAAAATGAAGCTATCGCTATTTTTACGCGCATTGGCGCTGAAGATCCCAAAGGAGAAGTCACCATAATTTTAGACTCCATTAAAAGCCAGGAAAATACCGGACATGGAAAACTTTTTGGAAAAGAAAACAGGCTTGCTGTTACCATTGCCATTCTGATAGCCGCCTTCAACCAGCTTGCAGGTATCAACGCAATTATTTATTATGCTCCCCGCATATTCGAAATGGCTGGTCTTGGACAGAATGCGTCCTTGCTGCAATCTATTTCTATTGGTATCACCAATTTACTGTTCACCATTGTCGCGCTGTTTCTGATTGACCGTTTCGGTCGAAAAACCTTGCTGATGATTGGTTCAGTTGGGATGGTGTTTTTTCTTAGCATGTTATCGAAAGCTTTTTTCACCAACAATTTCAGCGAATTTGGAGGATACGGGATCATGATTTACCTCATGGGCTTCATAGCCTTTTTCGCTTTTTCGCAAGGTGCTGTTTTATGGGTAGTTCTTTCCGAAATCTTTCCGCATAAAGTCCGTGCACTGGGTCAGGCACTGGGCAGTTTTACTCATTGGATCATGGCAGCTGCCATAAGCTGGTCATTCCCGGTGTTTGCAAACATGCCGTCAATTGGCGGAGGTCCTTCCTTTGCATTTTTTGCCCTGATGATGGTTTTTCACTTTTTCTTCGCGTGGAAAGTCCTTCCGGAAACCAAAGGGAAATCACTGGAAGAAATTCAGGAAGAAATGGGAATTAAAAAAAGTTAATGTACGATTTCAATCAAACTGGAAATGAAAATCAAAAACAACCAAATTCTGTGTATCGGTGAAATCCTTTGGGATAATCTACCTTCAGGAGCAAAACCGGGCGGCGCACCCATGAATGTGGCTCTCCACCTCAAGCGGGTAGGACAACAGGTTGCTGTTGCCAGTAAAATTGGAAACGACGAACAAGGCAAAAAGCTATTGAAATTCCTGGAAAATTCGGGATTAAACACCGATTTGGTACAGGTTGACGAGAGTTTACCCACCAGCGAAGTACTGGTTCATCTGGATGTAAATAATAATGCCACTTACGAAATATGCGAACCCGTTGCCTGGGATAATCTTAAATTGACCGATTCGCTTTCAAATAAAGCCAAAG
Source organism: Bacteroidota bacterium (assembly GCA_030684645.1). Lineage (GTDB taxonomy): Bacteria > Bacteroidota > Bacteroidia > Bacteroidales > Prolixibacteraceae > Aquipluma. The sequence goes on from JAUXUF010000400.1 coordinate 14,209, forward strand.
AATCAGGTTTAATTATTTATGGTTCATTGGCTTCGCGAAACGCCGAAACACGAAATACAATCCTGAATTTACTTGAAAACGATGCCGCTAAACTCATTGATGTCAACCTCCGAAAACCGTACGATACCCGTGAAATTGTTGAAATGCTTATCATGAAATCGGATGTGGTGAAACTAAACGATGATGAATTGCTGGTTTTTGCAAAATGGAACGAGGTACAACTTCAGGATGAAAAAAGTCGGATTAAATGGTTTGCCGACCATTACAACTCGAAAATGGTTTGCGTCACAAAAGGCGATAAAGGCGCTATTCTTTTTGCTGACGGAGAATTTTATGAACATCCAGGATTTAAAGTCAATGCAGTGGATACAGTTGGCGCCGGCGATGCTTTTCTGGCCGGATTCATTGCCGCGCTTTACGAAGGAAAAACAAACGACAAAGCGCTCGAATTCGCCTGTGCTACCGGCTCGTTTGTAGCAAGCAAAGCAGGAGCTACTCCTGAATACGATAGGTTCGAAATTGAACATTTAATAATTTCTAAGTAATCAAACTATGAAGAAAAAATCTATTCACTTAAAAAAAACGGCCAGGGGGATTTTCCTTCTGCTGGCATTCTTATTTTCCATTGGTGCTATGGCTCAACAGTCATCAATTAGTGGAAAAGTTACTGATGAATCCGGCTTTGGATTGCCCGGAGTAACAATTGCAGAAAAAGGAACGACCAATGGAACTATCTCCAATGTTAGTGGCGAATACTCTATTAAGGTTGCAAATAACGCGACATTGGCCTTTAGTTTTATTGGCCTGAAGACTCAGGAAATTCAAGCTGCCGGACAATCAATCCTAAATGTGGTTTTAGCTGAAGAATCCATTGGCCTGGATGAAGTTGTGGCTGTTGGATACGGCACTCAGCGAAAAGCAGACTTAACAGGAGCGATAGAAGTTGTTGAAATGAAATCTATCGAAAATGTAACTTTAAGCTCCGGAAACCCGATGCAGGCGCTTCAGGGCCGTGTGCCAGGTCTTTATATCGAAAAAACAGGAAGCCCAAATGCAGCCAACAGCCGGATTTTGATCCGTGGAGTGAACACATTGGGCAACACTAATCCATTGTACATTATTGATGGAGTTCCCACAAAACGTCCTGAAGTTTTTCAAAGTTTAAATCCCGGTTCGATAGAATCTGTACAGGTCCTGAAAGATGCTTCCGCATCATCTATCTACGGATCAAGAGCATCGAACGGTGTTGTAATTGTTACCACAAACAACGGCTCCAACAAAACAGGGAAAGTGAATATTCAGTTTAACTCGAACCTGTCGGTTCAATCTGAAAAATCTCAGCGATATAAAATGTTGAATGCTGTTGACAGAGGCAAAGCTCTTTGGCAGGCCTCGGTCAATGATCGTGTTGACCCGGCCAGCGGATATGGTGAAATCTATAATTTCGACTGGAATGGCGATTACAACAATCCTATTTTAAATAAAGTTACGGCCAAACCTTATGTGGGTGGTGATAAGACAGTACCTGTTGGCGACACCGACTGGCAGAAGGAAAGTTACCAGGCCGGTTATGTAATCAACAATGATTTAACCGTTTCAGGCGGAACTGATAAATCATCGGTATTGATGAATGTTGGCTACCTGAAAAATACCGGGATGTTAAAATATACCAACTACGACAGATTCAGTGCCCGAATAAACGCTCAATCCAGTGCCTTCGATAAAAAAATGAAGTTTGGAATGAATGCCCAGGTGGTTTCATCCAATGAAACACTGGAAACACCCGATTTGGGTAGCGCTCCAACTCCGGGACTTGCGGTGACCCTGGCGCCAACGATTCCTATGTTTACAACTACCGGTGAATATGCCGGCCCTATTGGTTCAGGATATTCTGACAGAAACAATCCGGTCCACATGCAGTACATTAACCGTTGGGACAATACCAACCGGACTTATTTATTTGGTGATGTTTTTGCTGAATTGACACTTGCTAAGAACCTGGTATTGAGAAGTACACTGGGTCTTGATTATTCCATGGTCAATAAAAAGAATATTGAACCAAGTTTTGTTGAAGGATTTATTGCCCGGTCGGTAAATAATATGACCATTTACAATACTGATTTTAAGAGTTATACCTGGTCGAATACTGCCAATTATAAATACAAAGTTGGTAAAAACAGTTTCGGATTCCTGTTAGGTGTTGAAGCGATTAGTGATAATTTCAACGATTTCACCGGGCACAAGGAAGGTTTCTCTACTCAAACGAAAGAATTCTTTGTGTTGAGTGCCGGTACCAGCAACGGAAACAGTTTCGGAACGGCAACAGGCAGTCGTCTTTTTTCTGAATTCGGTAAAATTGAATACAATTACAGCGACAAGTACCTGGCATCTGCTACTTTAAGACGTGACGGTTCTTCCCGGTTCGGAAAAGATAACCGTTATGGGTTCTTCCCGGCTGCAACTTTTGGTTGGCGGATTATTCAGGAAGACTTTATGAAAGATATTAAGAACCTTTCGAACCTGAAATTAAGAGTTGGTGCCGGTCGGGTTGGTAACCAGGACGTTGGTGATTTTGCAAGCCTTGGCTTGTATGAGCCACGCTATGGCGCAACTGCCGATCAGGTTGATGCGATCAATCATAACAGTTTCTTCGACCAGTTTTGGAATGTTGGTTCCGCTTATTCTTTAAGTGGCGCTGATTCAGGAAACCTTCCTTCAGGCTTTGTTTCTGTTCAGGGAGCCAATCCGGCACTGAAATGGGAAACCACAGACGAGTTGAACTTAGGTATCGATTTTGGACTCTTCGACAGCAAACTGGTTGGTTCTTTCGACTGGTTTAGCCGTACAACAAGCGACATCCTGATTCAGCCACCAGTTATTTCTGCTTTAGGTGAAGGACAGCTTCAGTTCCTCAATGGAGCAACCAAAGAAAATAAAGGTTGGGAATTTTCATTGAGTTACCGCAAAGATGTAAACAGGGATTTCAATTATGAAATTACTGCCAACGCCAGTCATTTTAAAGATAAAATTACCAAGTTGCCCGAAGAAGTTAGAACCGGATATCCGGGAAATGCCGAACAAACCATTATCGGACATTCAGAATTGTCGATTTTCGGATATGTAACCGATGGTGTTTTCCAGAATCAGGCTGAGGTTAGTTCACATGCCAAACAAGTTGGTGCAGCACCCGGACGAATCCGTTACAAAGACCTGAACAACGATGGTACCATTGATGCATTGGACCAGAAATTCCTTGGAACTTTACTTCCAAATATGGAATACAGTCTGAATATTAGTGTGAATTACAAAAGCTTCGACTTTGCAATCTTTGGTTCAGGAGTTGCCGGAAAAACAGGATTCGATCCATATACTTTCTACAATAATTTTATCCGTGGAAGAGAAAATGTTGGACCAGGTGTATTCGACGCATGGACACCTCAACACACCAACACTTCAATTCCTTCCCTGACCTTGTCCGACGGGAACAATGAAACACGAACTTCTGATTATTTTAATGTAAACACTTCGTATTTTAAACTTAGAAACATACAGCTTGGCTACACATTCAACTCGGCATCGATGAAGAAAACCGGAATTGAGAAATTAAGATTGTATGTGATGGCTGACAATCTGTTCTGGTTTAAAACCAAAAAATTTCAGGGTCCCGATCCGGAAAGAACTGATATCAATAGAATACCAGTCCCAACCACCATTTCGTTTGGTGTAAATGTTTCGTTATAAACCACTAAAATTAACAATCATGAATATAAATAAAATATATATCGGTGCAGCTGTACTTCTTAGTCTGATGGCTACATCATGCACCAAGTATCTTGAAACGGAACCACAGGGTTTTATATCTGCCGGAAGTCCAACTGTTGACGGAGCTGAAGGTTTGGTTACAGCTGCTTATGCCGGAATCGGCAATGATGATATGATTGGCCCGATGGCAAGCATGTGGGTTTACGGTAGTGTTCGTTCTGATGACGCTTACAAAGGCGGCGGTGGAGTTTCGGATGTTGAACCGTTCAATTTTTACGAACAGTACAATCTGACTCAAGCTTCTCAAGGCTGGCTGGCTGGACTTCCGTTTACCTGGGAGAATTTTTACAGTGCCATTTCAAGAGCAAACACCGCTTTACGCACGCTGAATCAGCTTACCGATGACAAATATCCACTCCGGAAATCCAGAATCGCAGAAGCCCGCTTTTTAAGAGGTCATTCACATTTTATGTTGAAAGTTCTTTTTAACCGCGTTCCTTATATTACTGAAACCCTGACCAATGAAGAAATCAAAAAGGTTTCGAACCAGGATTTGACCAGCGACCAGTTATGGAATAAAATTGGTGAAGATTTTCAGTATGCTATCGATAATTTGCCTGAATCCCAATCCCAAATCGGACGTGCCAATAAATTATCAGCAGCAGCCTATTTAGCAAAAGTGAGATTGTATCAGGCTTACGAACAAGATGAAAACCATCACGTGGTCAAAATTAATTCAAGCCGGTTGCAGGAAGTGGTTACACTCACTCAAATGGTTATTGGTTCAGGAAAATATAACCTGCAACCCGACTTTGGTGAAAATTTCCTGAACGGATATGACAATGGACCGGAATCAGTCTTTGCTATCCAGTTTTCGATCAGCGATGGAACAACTACCGGACGTTTGAACTTTGAAAACGGGCTGAACTATCCGCATGGGGCGCCTCAGTACGGATGTTGCGGCTTTCACCAACCCAGCCAGAACCTGGTCAACGCTTTTGCAACCGATGCTTCGGGATTACCTAAATTCATTACATTTAACGACGTTGCTTTGAGTGCCGCCGATATTACTCCAACCGGGGTAACTGTTGATCCGCGTATCGATCATTCAGTAGGTATCGATGGTCATCCATATAAATACCGCAACGAACCTGCCTATATTTTCAGCAATAGCTGGGTGCGCGATCCGGGCGTTTACGGATTCTTCCAGAGTATGAAAGAACAACAGGCAGCCGACTGCTCCTGCTACATGAAAAAAGGTCCGTTCATGGGGGTATCTAAAAATATCGATATCATCCGGTATGCCGATGTACTTTTAATGCAGGCTGAAGCTTATATTGAATTAGGACAGCCGGACAAGGCAATGCCGCTCATTAACCAGGTTCGTGCCAGAGCTTCAGTAAGTACCGGACGTACCAAACTGGCCAACGGAACTTCGCCATCGAATTACAAGATCAGCTTATACGATGGTTCAAATTTACCATGGTCTCAGGGAAATGCACGTATGGCCGTCCGTTGGGAAAGAAGGCTGGAATTTGCTTTGGAAAGTCCACGTTTCTTTGATCTCGTTCGCTGGGGAATTGCTGAACCTACTTTGAATGCATATCTGGCCAAAGAAAAGACCAGAAGAGGATATTTATCCGGAGCAAAATTCACTGCTGGCAGAGACGAATATTACCCAATACCTCAACGTGAAATTGATTTCACCAAAGGATTGTACAAACAGAATCCTGGTTACTAACATCAGATAAAAAATCCATGGAGTGATTCTTTTAAATCATTCCATGGATTTTACGGCTCTATAACGTTCATTGAGGGAAAAAAATAATTTATACCTAAAATTACGAGTATTATAATTTGCTTTTTAGGATTGAGTAGTTGATTGTAATCATATACTCACCCCAAGCCCTGCAAGCGTTCGACTGAGCTCACGCCGAAGTCAGGGCTTCCCCCTCTCTTTAAAAAAGCTACTCTTTATACACAAGTCATGATTTGCTCTCATCCCTGATATAATACGTGTATTACTAAACAAGGTATAAACAAAGGAAATAAACATCAAATCGGATAAACCCTAATACGATGTCTTAAAAAACCTTATTTTTAAAGAAAATAACCTCAGTAGAAAGTATATAACCGCTAGGATCAAACCTTATTACCTTATTTATGAAAGTTGAATACAACAACCTGTACACACATTTTGTGTTCACCACGTTACACCGATTGCCTTTGATAGTTGACCAGCACAGGGAGCGTATCGAAAAATACATCACCGGAATAGTTAAAAACAATGAAAGTCACCTCTATGCCATTTATGCGAACCCGGAACACGTACACTTTCTGATCTCCCGCTCACCAAACGTTTCTGAAGAAATAATCGCCTCTTTAGTGGCGAATAGCTCGGAACGGTTTATTAATGAAAACAAATTTTGTCAGGGCAAATTTAAATGGCAAGATACCTGTTCTGCTTTTTCAGTATCAAAAGGTGATGTTGTAAAAGTATGTAATTACATCCTTAACCAGCCAGAACATCATCGAAATATTAGTTACATGGAAGAATATGAGACATTTATCAAGTTCTATCAGTAAACTATAAATCCCAAATAAGGTAATAAGGTTTTGGGCTATGAGCGCAGATTTTCTACTGAGGTAGCCATTAAAAATAAGGTTTAAAGAAAAGGCGATCAATGTTATTTGGATACGGGATATCTCAAAAAGATGTGTATAAAGAGTAGCTTTAAAAAAGAGAGGGGCAGAGCATCGCAGATGCGATGGGGGTGAGTAGGGAAATTACAGTTTTATTTTTTTCTTTCCCACACAAAACGTTATAGAGCCAATTTTACTTTTAAATTTGATTTACAGTCATTCCATTATTAAGCTTCGAAAGTCCCCTGCCATGTCTCAAAAAATTATTTTTTCAATTTTGCTAATTGCTGTTTTGGCATCATGTAAAACAGCTTCAAAAAAAGAAACAGATCAGCCTGAAGTTCATTTCAGCTTAACGGATATGCATCTGGGCGCTCCAACTGAGTTGTTTTATTTTGAAGGTGAATACCATCTGTTTTACCAATGCTCGCCCGATTCCGGCAATTTGAATTCGATAAGTTGGGGACATGCGAAAACGACCGATCTCTTACACTGGCAAAAAATGCCTTTAGCTATCAATCCTGAAAACAATGAAAGAATTGGTTCAGGAAGTATCGTAATCGATTGGAATAATTCGTCGGCTTTTGGCAACGGAAAAACACCAATGGTTGCTATTTACACCTCAGTAAATGAGCAGAATATAAATCCTGAAATTCAGACTTTGGTATTGTCATATAGCACCGACAAAGGAACAACATGGCAAAAAGATGCCACTCCGGTTACGCTTGAAAATTGCTTTGTTCAGCCAACCGATGTGCGCGTGTTTTGGCACGAGGAAACCCAGCGCTGGATAATGGGTGTCTTAACCGGATATGAGGTCCGGTTTTATTCTTCAGTTGATTTGAAAAACTGGCAATACGAAAGTGTCTTTGGCGAAAATATCTATTCAAAAGTTGGAGACTGGACTCACCTGAGCTTTTCGCCACTCAAAATTGACGGTACACAAAAAATAAAATGGATCATGATGATCAGTGGAAGTACCGGATCGCCCAACGAAGGAAGCGGAGTTCAGTATTTCTACGGTGATTTTGACGGTTATGTGTTTAAATCAGAAAGAACAAAACCAAAATGGCTCGACAATGGTAGCGACAATTATGCCGGAGTCGTATTGTCGAATTACATCGAATCAGGGAAACCAGCTTATTACCTGGGATTGATTGATAATTACAGGTACAAACAAGGACAGAACGGAAGTAAAATTACCGATGCTTATACCATTCCCAGAAAGTTGACTTTGCGTGACAAATACTATGATTTCTACATCGTGTCGGAACCTGTAAATGCATTTGAAACGATTGAAGAAAACAAACAGCTTCTGAAAGAAACAACATTTTCCGGAGAACTTAAGCTAAAGAAACAACAGGAAGTTCCACTTGAAATAAATCTGAAATTTGATGCCAACAACCGTATCTATCTGAATATGGCCGAAATGTTTGGCATCCGGCTTTCAAACGACCAGGGCGACGAACTGACCATTGGTTACCACACTCACCGGCGTTATTTTTTCATTTCTGAAATTAAAAAGGGAACAAATAAAACGGATGCGTGGGACGGTTTTCAGTATGACCCTTACATCATTGACGAACCAACGGTTGATTTGAAAATCATTGTTGATCATACTTCAGCTGAATTGTATAGCTGCAACGGACTTGTGTCGTTGACCAGAAAGTATTTTGTATCCGGCAGTTGGAACAAAATAGCCCTGGTTTCTGAAAATGGTGACATCACCCTAAAAGAAGGAAATATCACCGAACTAAAAAGTATTTGGGCTGACCGCTAACTTAAACTAAACCATTAATAATAAAAGACATGAAAAAAAAACAGTTCAGAATTCTGATCCTCCTTTTACTTCCACTGTTTTTTGGATGTTCATCAAATAAAAACGTAAAAACGGCCGATTCAGAAAGTAATTATACCGGGAAATACCGACCTCAATTTCATTTCTCGCCACAAAAGGGTTGGATGAACGACCCCAACGGGATGGTTTATTACCAGGGCGAATATCATCTGTTTTACCAGTATTACCCCGACAGCACAGTTTGGGGACCGATGCACTGGGGCCATGCCATCAGCAAAGATTTGGTTCACTGGGAGAATCTGCCCATTGCCCTTTATCCTGATTCGCTGGGTTTAATTTTCTCCGGAAGCGCTGTCGTCGATTGGAAAAATACGACCGGATTTGGTTCGGCTGAGAATCCGCCACTGGTTGCTATTTTCACTTATCACAACATGGATCGTGAAAAAAGTGGCCGTGTCGATGTCGAAAATCAGGGAATTGCTTACAGCATTGACAAAGGCAGAACCTGGACGAAATACGAAAAAAACCCGGTTTTATTGAATCCGGGAAGCCGCGATTTTCGTGATCCCCATGTGTTTTGGCACGAAGGCACTCAAAAATGGAACCTGATTCTTTCGGCTCACGATAAAGTAAAAATCTATTCCTCCGGGAATTTAAAAGACTGGCAACCCGAAAGTGAATTTGGCAGCGATGCCGGAGCTCATGGCGGTGTTTGGGAATGTCCGGATTTATTTCCGCTGAAAGTGAACGGCGGCGATCAAACCAAATGGGTGATGATTGTGAACATGAACCCCGGCGGGCCGAACGGCGGTTCAGGAACCCAGTATTTTGTGGGCGGTTACGATGGCCACGAATTTACCGCCGCGTCAAAAGAAACCAGCTGGCTGGATTATGGCCGCGATAATTACGCCGGAGTATGCTGGTCGGATGTGCCCAAAGAAGACGGACGCCGCCTGTTTTTGGGTTGGATGAGCAATTGGAATTATGCCAATGTGGTTCCGACAGATGTCTGGAGAAGCGCCATGACTATTCCCCGCGAGTTGAAACTGGAAGAAGCTAACGGAAAATATCAGGTAGCTTCAGTACCAGTTTCCGAATTAAATCAGTTGCAGGATCAGGCATCTAAAATCACTTTCGCAGAAGAGCAAATTTCGGGTGAAAAGAAACTTGACACAAAAGATATTAATCTGAATCAGTGCGAATTGGCGCTTAATCTGGAGATAGGGGAAAGCGCTGCTGATTCGCTGGGACTGATCCTTGAAAATTCACTGGGCGAATGGGTAAAAATTGGCTATTCGGGCAAAAGCAAACAATTTTTTATCGATCGCACCAAATCCGGAAACATGAGTTTTTCCGATCGTTTTACAGGCATCGACTATGCACCATACCGCATCGGAAATCAGGTTCAACTGCATTTGTATATCGATGCCGCTTCGGTTGAACTGTTTGTGGATGAAGGGAAATTGGTAATGACCGATCTGTTTTTCTCTTCAGAAAACTTTAATGCTTTGAAAATCTTCTCTTCAGGAGGTTCCGTTTTACTTCAGAAGGTCGAAATAGTTAGGTTAAAGAGGATTTGGTAGTTTCAAAGGGGAGTGGTTTTACTGCTCCCCTTTTTTATTTTGCATGTACTCGGTTGGCGACATTTTAAACTGCTCTCTGAAACAGCGGGTGTAATACGATGGTGACGAAAATCCAACTTCGTAGGCAATTTCGGATATGGTTTTGCCACTATTCCGAAGTAGTTCGAGAGATTTCTTAAGTTTCACTACAATTACAAATTCGCTCACCGACATATCTGTCAGCTTTTTGATTTTCCTATAAAGGTGCACCCTCGAAATACCGATTTTTTGTCCCAATTCGTCCACACTGATATCTTCTTTATTCAGGTTCTCTTCAATAATTAGCGTTAACTTATTCAGGAATTTTTTATCCAGACGGTTTATCCCGGATTCTACCTCCTGGAATTCGGACATTCCACGGTAGTGTTCTCTGATTTTCATCCGCAGTTCCAGTAATTTTTTCACCCGAACCTGAAGATGTCGGCTATTGAAAGGTTTTGGGATATAGGAGTCGGCACCTTCCTCCAGACCTTCCAGTTTGTGCTCCAGGGCAGCTTTTGCAGTAAGCAGAATAACTGGAATATGACAGGTTTTCAAATCTGATTTAAGCAGCCGTGTCAGTTCCAGTCCATCCATTTCAGGCATCATCACATCGCTAATAATCAGGTCAGGTTCTTCTTCCAGAACTTTAGCAAGCCCTTCTCTTCCATTCGTTGCTTCCAATATCAGATACTGATTTCCCAGACTTGTCCGGATAAATTCCCTGACATCAGCAATGTCTTCCACAACTAAAATAACCGGGCGGTCTGAGGCAGGCTTTTCTGTAACCAGATTCTCCGCATTGGCCAGTTCCATGGTCAAAATCTGGTTATGAAGGCTGATTTCAGGTTCATTGGCTTCGACAAGGATTTCATCCGCAAGCAGATGGTCTTTTCCCAATGGAAGATTTATGAAAAAGGAAGTTCCTACACCTTCTTTGCTTTTAACAAAAATTCGTCCACGGTGCATCTCGATAAATTCTTTCGAAAGATTAAGTCCGAGACCCGTACCAATATAAGCATGAGATTTTGCAGCCTGGTAAAACCGGTCAAAAATCTGATCCAGATGTTTCGCTGCAATTCCACTGCCGGAGTCCTTTATTTCTATCTGAACTTCTTCCGAATGAATTCCGGACACCACAGGTTTAACTTTTGAGATAATAATGGTGATTTGTCCTCCGTCGGAAGTGAATTTGAACGCGTTTGAAAGAATATTGAAAAACACCTTATCGAGCTTATCCACATCAATCCATACCGTTATGGTGGGTTCCGAACAAATGGTTTTTAATTCGATATTACGGCTTGAAGCCAATGAAGCGAATGACCCTTCAATCTCTTTTACAAAGGTTAGCAAATCATTTTCGGTAGCTGCCAGCCCCATTTTTTTATTGTCCAGTTTTCTGAAATCCATCAATTGGTTAACCAGACGAAGTAGCCTGATGGTATTGCGATGCATCAGTTTGAACTGGTTTTGCTGATTGTCAGAAAACTCTTTTGCCTGCATCATGTTTTCCAACGGACCTTTGATCAGCGTTAATGGTGTTCGGAATTCGTGCGAAACATTGGTAAAAAACCGGAGTTTGGCTTGTGTCGCTTCTTCCAATTGTTGCCCAACTTCAACCAATTTGTCACGTTGCTCAATAATCTCCAGATTTTGTTTTTCAATTTCATGGTTTTTGGCTTCCAGCTTTTTGTTTGCAGTAATCTTATTCTGAAAAGCACTATAAATAACGAATACAAGGATTACAATCAGCAACAACAAAACGATAACGAAAATCAGGATCAACCTTTGGCTTTGAAAACGCAAAATCTGAAGATCAAGTATCGATTTTTGAGCCTCTATCTTCTGTTGCAAAGATTCTACCTGGTCAGTCTGAAGCTTCAAAATCTTTGCATTTGTTGAGTCAATCACCAGTGTTGGAATCAAATTTTTTCGAACAAAAGGTTGATTGCTTAATATGGCTTCGGCAATTTTTATGGCCTGTTCGCTTCCGGTAGGATACAAAAAGGTGGCATCCAGATCTTTATTCAGAACGAATTGAATTCCTCCATCAACTCCCGGAAGTCCGTCAACTCCCAGATAGAATGGTTTGTTCTTGCTGTGAGATTCATTGACAACTGCATGAGCTTCCTTTGCCATCACATCGTTATGGGCAAAAACCAGATCAAATTCAAGGCCCGAACGAATAACTTCCTGCATGACGGTTCTGGCTTTCGAGTAATTCCAGTCGCCCGAAACTGACTTTATGATTTTAATTTGAGGATATTTCTGAAGCACATCCTTAAATCCTTTCTCACGTTCGACTGCTGGCGATGAGCCTTCAAGC
>JAUXUF010000402.1 GCA_030684645.1 Bacteroidota bacterium
ACCTTATGGCAAAGAAACAACCCGAAATTGCAACAGGAGCGGCAGATTCCTTCCAAATCACTGAAATCATGGAGGCAAACCCTCATTTCAACCGTCGTCAAATGCTGGGAATAACGGGTATGGCAGGTTTAACGGCTCTAACAGGCTTCGCATCGGGCGCTGTTGGACAGACTCAGCAAGCACGGCCGCGTATCGCCGTTCTGGTCAGCTATTGGGCTTTTACGCGATCACATGCCGACTGGATCGTAAACAAGCTGATTGACGGTTATTGGTGGGACGGTGCTTACACGCCGTCGCGGGTGGATATTGTATCTATTTACATGCACCAGCATGATGAAAGTGTTCTGGGCCAGAAAGTAGCCAAAGCGAAAGGTATTCCGGTCTTTAAATCAGTAGCTGAAGCAGTTACACTTGGGGGCAAGGAACTTGCGGTGGATGGTGTTGTTATAGTAGCAGAACACGGGGAATATGCAACCGATCTTAAGGGTCACTGGCTCTTGCCGCGCTGGTGGATCTACCAGCAGGTAGTGCGGGTTTTCGAGCAGAGTAAGCGCTCAGTGCCGGTCTTTAACGACAAGCACCTCTCCTACAATTGGGATGATGCAAAGTGGATGTTTGACAAATCCCGTGAGCTAAACTTTCCATTAACCGGGGGTTCTTCCATACCGGTCTATTACCGTAAGCCTGAGGTTGAACTTGATATCGATACACCTATCAAGAATTCGATCATAATTGGAGGCACCGGGGATGAGGGGGCCATTTTCCATGCTATTGATGTGCTTCAAGCCTTCGTAGAGCGCCGCAAAGGCGGGGAGACAGGAGTTAAGTCGGTACAATCCATCCGTGGACCAGAAACATGGAAGTGGGTCGAACGCAATCCATGGGCCGGCAAATTGCTTGATGCTGTCGCAAAAAGATTTGACTTTAAGCCAGGATATTTTCAGGAAACCCCACAAACAAACATGTGTGTCATAGAGTATAATGACGGAACGAAAGCTGCTGTAATTGGTGGCCGGGACGTGGGCTGGACCTACGCCGGTGAGATTGAAGGACGTAATGAGCCGGCCATCGTCTCCATGCTTGGATGGGCAGGCCCCTACGACCAGTACCATGCCTCTAACGCTCAACCGCATTGGATTACCGAGATGATGCTGACCAAAAAGGAACCATTCAATGCCGAGCGACTACTTCTCTCAACCGGCATTACAAACCACTATATGGAATCAAACTGGGAAGGTAGCAAGTACTCTGCAGTCGGACGCCGCCTCGAAACACCTGCCTTGAACATAAAGTATCGCTCTACGCGAGGTGCTCAATTCAGCAAAGGGGAGCGCCCACCGGCACGTCCGTATATTCGGGGCTTTGATCAGTAGACTGAGGTCGGAGGTCAGAGGTCTGAAAGCGTAAAATCTCAGACTTCAGACTTCAGACTTCCTACCTCAGACCTCAGACCTCCGACTTCAGACTACCGACCTCAAATGAAAAGCAAGAAAGAAACCACGAACGGAATTATACCAATGGAACCAAATTCATTTCCAATGAAAGAACTTATAGAGTCAAACCCAGTCTTCACCCGACGTGAAATGCTGGAAATAACCGGCATAGCCGGTTTGGCGGCTTTAACGGGCATCTCCAGCGATGCTGTTGGACAGACGCAAGAGAAAAAACCTCGCATTGCCGTTTTGGCTACCTATTGGGGCGCTACCAGATCACATGCAGACTGGTTAGTAAACAAGCTGATCGACGGATATTGGTGGCAGGGCGCTTACACTCCTTCCCGCGTGGAGGTTGTATCTCTTTACCTGCACCAGCATGACACGAGCTTGCTCGGTCAGAAGGTCGCTAAAGCAAAAGGCATTCCGGTATTTAAATCGGTATCCGAGGCAGTGACGCTTGGGGGCAGGGAGCTTGCGGTGGATGGCGTGGTCATCGTAGCAGAACACGGCGATTATCCGACCGATCTTAAGGGGCATTGGCTCCTGCCGCGCTGGTGGATCTACAATCAGGTTATCCGCGTTTTCGAGCAGAGCAAGCGCTCGGTACCGGTCTTTAACGACAAGCATTTTTCCTACAACTGGGAT
>JAUXUF010000404.1 GCA_030684645.1 Bacteroidota bacterium
TTACTGCACACATGAAATTTAAAGGTTACGACCTTACCGGGAAACAAATCGTTTGGGTAAACAACGACCGGATGTACCTGAATGGCAGCGATTATAAAATGCTGGACAAAGAAACGTATGAAGCATCTCCTTATGCTTCGGTGCATAAGTTCAGCCACGATGTGGCGCCTGCAAGGGCTGCACTTGGGCGGAACGGATGCACCGATTGCCATTCGTTCAACTCCAATTTCTTTTTTGCATCAACCTTAAAGTATCCGTTCGACGAAAATGGGAAACCGGTTACCGAACCTCAATATAAACGGCTGGCTATTTCAGGATTTATGGCTTATACCGGGGCATTCCGCGAAAGTATAGTAAAACCGGTGTTCTATTTTTCTGGGATTGCTTTTCTCATTTTTCTGTTGATTAGTCTGTTAACAGCATATCTGATCCGTAGCAAAATCATTTCTGATAAGCAACAAGGCCTGATTACTTGGCTGGTTTCATTCGGAATTCTGGGTGCAGGTATCTTTGGATATTTCGCTGGGGATCTTGGAAGTTACATGTTCCCAACCCGAATGTTCCTGGATGCCAATCATTTTCTGATAAGCGCGGCAGTACTGATTTTAGGCAGTTGGTTTTACCTGAAATACGAATTTAATCCTGAAATAGGATTCCGGTTCACATCGCTTCCAGCATTTCTTTTAATTGCAATTATATCAGGAATTTTAATGCTGATCAAACTTGAATTTATATCAACCATCAATCATTTAGCCTATACACTCTACGATTTGAGTTTGATTGGAATTTTGATCCTGTGCATTTTTTATCTTGAAAAATCATTTGAAAGTTCGATCCTGAAAAAATGAAACGCATCCTGGTTTTTGTACTGATACTGCTTGGATTTAAGGGATTCTCGCAGAATGATAGTTCGCCAAAACCGAAAGGGCAAAATCATTTGTCTTTTCAGAAAGGAAAATCTGAACTGGTGATTAGCGGAACCTATCGTTTGCGGGGTGAGATACAACAGAACTTTAATGCAAAAACTTATGGAACTATTGGCAACGAAGACTTTCTGTTGTCGCGACTTCGTCTCGATTTGGAATACCGTTTTGCCACCCGTCTGAAAATATTCACCGAAATTCAGGATTCGAGGGTTGCAGGAAGTTCTTTTACCGATGCTGATTTTCAGGATAAAAACAATCCTTTTCACGACCCGTTCGACATCAATAAACTGTATGTTTCATACCAGCCAATTGATAGTTTAGAATTTATTGTGGGTCGTCAAGCCCTCAATATTGCCAACCGCCGGGTCTTCGGACCCGGTGACTGGGGCAATACCGGCAGGTATATATGGGATGCGGTCAATATCAGGTATGCCAATAAATATTTTTCAACACAGGCGATATTCGGGTACAACATCATCCATCAACCTGATGTTTTTCCCAATCGCAACAAGGAAAGTGCAAACACTTTCGCTTCGTTCAACACGATAAAAAATCTGCCATTTTTATTGGATGTTTTTTATGTGAACAAATACGATCATAGCGGAAACTATATTGGTGAAAATGGCACTTTGGGAAATCTGAACTCCAGCTATTTGGGCGGACGGATACAAAAGTCAGTTCAAAATTTGAATTGGATGTTCTTGTATGCCTACCAATTTGGCCGGTATGCATCCGACCGAATTTCGGCGCAAGGCATTACCACACAGTTGAGTTACAAATTCAACACAAGCTGGAAGCCTCAAATCCTCCTCACATACATTTACGGTTCGGGTGATGGCAATTCGAAGGATGGCAAAAAGCAAACCTTTGATGGCATCTTTAGTGGTGCTGATACCGATTTGTATAGCTGGATGAACTTTGCTTTCTGGAAAAATATTCACCAGTATCGTGCCGATTTGGTTTTGAACCCAACCCAAAAAGTATCGATCCGTTCCGAGTACCATGCTTATTTTTTGGATAAAGATAACGATGCCTGGTATTTCCCCGGGAAAGCCATGCGCATCGATAAACAAGGTCAATCGGGAAGTTTTATTGGTCAGGAAACCGATTTTACCATGAAAGTCAAAGTATCCAACTGGCTTCAGTTCCTTAGTGGCTATTGTATTTTTATACCCGGTGAATTTGTTGAAAATACGGGGGCCAGCCCGATTGCACGATGGGCTTTTGGGGAATTAACTTTTAGTTTTTAATATTGACATAAAGGCAATAACTTGAATACCTATAATAGACATACTTTAAATTGACACATTTTCAAATTGACACATTTTCAAATTTTCAAATTATGAAACACATTCAGTCAGATTCATTAAAAGTAAAACAGATACTTGGCTTAACTTCCTCGCTGGTCGGCGTGAAATTCATCTTTTCAGAAAACGAAATTCCTTCCGGAGTTGAAAAATTAAACGGACACCGCTATTGCCAGGCATTGATGAAAGCCCGACATGGATCGCATGTATTGCTCGATTCCGAAGGTATTTCTTGTCCGGCTGCCGCGGCAGCTTTTGGTTTTAAACCACTGCCCGAAGCGTTGAAAAACGGAAAAGGGTTGGTTGGTTTTGGCATTGTTAACGAAGAAACTGCAGGCAAAGCCATGTTCGAAGGCATGACCACTTTACCTCAAGGCAAACTCAAAGCATTGTACCTTTTTCCACTCGAAACAGCAACCATTGAACCCGACATTGTGGTGGTGGAAGACGAAACCGAAAAGCTGATGTGGTTTGCCCTGGCCAATCTGAATATCAAAGGCGGACATCGTGTTGAAAGTAGCACAGCCATTTTGCAGGCAACCTGTGTGGATGCAACCACAATTCCATATCTGCAACAAAAATTCAACATGAGCATGGGCTGTTATGGTTGCCGCGATGCCACCGACATTTGCCCCAACGAAACCGTATTGGGTTTCCCGTTCAAAGACTTTTAAGCCATTGTTCAAAGTATCGAATTTTTGAGCCAGAAAGCCATTCCCAACTCCCGGGGTAAGAATGCATTAGCGATGTTAAAACGCAAAGAAGCTGAAAAAATTAGTGAATCAGATCCTTTTACAAATTAATATTATGGAAAAATTCAAACATCTCGACCCAAAAATCATTGAACTGGCAGGTATTGCAGCTTCGGTTGCAGGTGGTTGCCGTCCTTGTCTGGACTATCATTTCAAAAAAGCACTTGAAATTGGCTGCACGTTGGAACAGGCCAAAGAAGCAATAGAGCTTGGAAAAATGATTAAACAACGACCTATTAATGATATTTATGAACATGCGGATAAGTTAATGAACAATAGAAATCCATCTAATATCACATTATCATGAAAAAAAACATCTTGTTTTTATTGGTAGCTTTTCTGACCATCTCAGGAACAACTTTCGGAAAATCGAAAGAAAATATAGACGTTTTATACTTCAAAGCCAATCTTTGTCCCTGCAAAGCGAGGGTTTGCAATGCACTTCAG
>JAUXUF010000016.1 GCA_030684645.1 Bacteroidota bacterium
GCGGCCAAGTCCAATACCGGCAAATTTGGCTGATCCTTCACGAATGATGTATGAAATCTGGGCAAAAGTTTCAGTGTTATTGATTAAGGTCGGCTGTTTCCACAAACCACTGACTGCTGGAAATGGCGGACGGATTTTTGGAAATCCTCGCTGTCCTTCAATAGATTCCATAAGCGCCGTTTCCTCGCCGCACACAAAAGCGCCGGCACCTTCATAAATGGTAATATCGAAAGAGAATCCGCTTCCCAGAATATTTTCGCCCAGATAATTATTCTCACGGCAATAAATCAATGCTTGCCTGATTCTTTTAACTGCCAACGGATATTCAGCGCGAATGTAAAAAAACCCGGTGGTGGCGCCTACTGCTTTGGCGGCAATGACGGCACCTTCAATCACCCGATACGGATAGGATTCAAGTAGCATCCGGTCCATAAAAGCGCCCGGATCACCTTCATCCCCATTGCAAATCAGATATTTAACTTCCGATTTATTCCCGGAAACCAAACTCCATTTCTGCCCGGTTGGAAAGCCTGCTCCTCCCCTTCCACGGAGACCGCTATCTTTGATGGTCTGTATAATTTCTTCGGAAGACAATTCCGTTAGACAGGTTTTCATTGCAGCGAATCCCTCATGACGTTTGTATTCTTCGATATCAAGCGGATTGATGATACCGCGATATTGAGTGGCAATCGGGATTTGCCGGTCCAGAAAATCGGACACCTGTTTTTCGCGGGCATCAATCGAGTATTGTTTCACCCCATCCCAAACGGTATCAGTCTGTACACTTTCGAAGAATTTATATACACCGTTCCTCAGCATACTGAAAGTACCCAGCGGTTTAAAATGGCTGGCAATAATGCCCTCAATATCTGCTGGTTTCACTTTGGCATATAAGGTAGGTTTCTCGTTATGCGGAATAACTTCAACCAGAGGAACCTGGTGACACATTCCCACGCAACCCACATTTTTAAGGCTGATCCTGATGCCGGTGTGGGCAATTGTTTCTTCAACAGCCTTTTTCACCTCCTCACTTCCGGAGGCTACACAACAGGATCCCAATCCGATACGGATTTCGCCTTGAATTTCACTTCCGTCCACATTCCGGAACAAACCTTTTTTTGCTCCTGAAATTCCGGTTTGCTTTTCAAAATCAGCTACTACGTTTGCAACCTTGTCCGAAGCCACATGGCCGTATGTGATTTCATCAATCTGAACCACCGGCGCAAGCGTACAGCAACCCAGACACGACACTTTTTCGATGGTATATTTTCGTGAGACGTCAGTTTCTTCGTTTCCGGTCAGGTTAAAATGTCTCCTGAAAGCATCATATACCTGTCCGGCGCCTTTCACATGGCAGGCTGTTCCTAGACATACCTTGATGATGTGTTCTCCTGCCGGCTGCATCCGGAACTGCGAATAAAAAGAGGCCACGCCAACAATCTGTTCAGGAGTGATTTCTGTTTTTTCGCATACATATCTCAGTGCTTCCTCCGGAAGATAATTGAAAGTATCTTGTATCGACTGAAGGATTGGGATGACAGCTCGCGCCCCCACACCTTTCTCTCCGATGATCTGATCAACTGTTTGTTGTATGTTTATTTCGTTTGTCACGTTGTTAATCTCCAAATTTAAACTCCTTTTTTGATCATTTCCATTCCGTCCGAAAATGGATATTTGCTTTTAATAATATTTTCTCGAGGACGGTTTTCTACTTCTTTCTTTTACCCGGGGTTTCGCCGTTCGGCTGAGCTCACGTCGAAGCCCGGGCTATTGATATTTTGCCCCTTCAGGGCAACAAAAACAGTTTACCTTACTTATAATCAATTTACTTCGCACCCAAACAGTACAATTGATTCATTCCGCGTAAATACACTCTTCCATCCTGAAAAACAGGCGAGCAAACTGCTTTTTCTCCCAATTCAGGAGTACCAATCAACTGATACTCTTTGGTTGCTTTTACGATGTGTGTTTTGCCCGACATGTCAGTAATATAAACCTTTCCATCAGCATAAACCGGCGACGAATAAAAAGCATCGCCATATTCCTGACTCCAGTTCTTTACGCCGGTTTTAGCATCAAAACAGGCAAAAACACCATACGTGGTGGCCACATAAACCAGCCCGTTTACAGACATCGGGCTGGAAACTTCAGGCAAAAACTCATCCGACTCCCAGGAAATTTCGGGAGTTCCACCAAGCTTTATCCCAACCAGTTTGGCATATTCGTTTCCGGCAAACACCATTCCGTCGGCATACCCGGCCGAAGGGCCAACTTCTCCGGAAAGGCAGGCGACGTTCCAAAGTTCTTTCCCTGTTTCTGGATTGTAGGCATTTACATTGGGGTTGGTCGTCAAAATCAGTTCCATGCGGCTGCCGGTATTGACCAGAATAGGCGATGACCATGATATTTTTGTGCTTCTCAGGGTTTCCCAGGTGGTTGCACCGGTTTTAGTATCCAGCGCCAACAGCTTTCCTGACTTGTTGGTATCATATTGAATCAGTAACTTATCCTTGTAAACAATGAGTGAAGAGCCATGCCCGTAATGGTTATCCGGAACGCCCAGATTTCGGGTCCACAGGCGTTTTCCACTCATATCGAGAGCAATGACATCACCGGTGGCAAAAATGGCAAACACAGCATGCCCGTCGGTTGCCATGGTTGGGGCAGCCAATCCGGTATCAGCAGTTACTTTTGGCATTTTCGAAGGTGAACCTTCAATGTTGTCTGCCGCGGCTTCCCACAACAATTTGCCGGTATTTTTATCATAGCAGTAAACCATCCGCGCCTGGGCATCAGCGCCGGTCACAAACAACTGGTTTTCCCAAATGATAGGTGAGCTGAATCCGGCTTTTGGAACTTTTACTTTCCATATCACATTTTTTCCACCGGCGCCATTCCAATCCACCGGAGTATTTTTCTGGAAAGCCACTCCGATTCCTTCCGCACCTCTGAAAAACGGATAATTGGCCTTTAATTGGGCCATCGTCGGGAAACCTGATGATGCAACCGAAGTTTCCGGAGCAGTGATTTCTGCAACATCTGTTGTTACTGAATTTTCAGCAGATGCCACACTTCCGGCAGAAGTCGTTGAATCAGTTACTGCAAATGCTTGTTCCTCAATGGCCGGGGCTTCAGTCTCAGCCGGATTTGCCTCCTGAGCAACGACATTTTCATTGATCCTGTAATCATTCAATGAATTGTAGGACAGAAATCCTGAAATAAGGGCAAGTACGATCAGGCCTGAACCAACATAAATTATCCATTTCTGAGCGACCAGTTCGTCAAGTCCGTTTACCTTTTCGATACTGTCAATTTCGTTTAGTTTCGACCGGACTGATAAAATATAGCGAAATGCGAGAACGGTAATGATGACCCCTAAAAACAAAAGGTAACAACCGTTACGCAACTGCCATTGACTGGTAAAATAGGCTTTGCGGGCCATCAGGTCGAAAGCACGGATTTCTGCTTTTAAAGCTTCATCACCCGGATTCTGGCTCAGGCGCTTAACCAATGCCGGAATGGTTATATTGTCAGTAGGGCTGTTCAACTTGGTCTGAGCAAAGTTGGCAATTAGTAAAAAGGCCATGATTACTGAAAATCCGACAGCAATCCAGGCGATTCGCTGAGCCAGTTTAATTTTATCGTTTGTTGAAAGGTTCATTATTTTGAGAGTTCAGATATTAGATGATAGATTTTATACGCATTTGAATAACCTTATTTCTTTTCCGTCCGAAAGATCAAACTCTTTTCAATCAATCCTTTTCCACGGACGGCATTTCTTATCTCCTTCTTTCCCCGGGGCTCCGTTACACTTCACCCCGGGTTACAATATTGGTCACCGCTACGCGGTTCTTCCGTTTTAATATCTCCCTCCGATACGCTTCGCTACTCAGGGAGCGGAGTTCCGGTTTCCGTTCTCCGTTATAGTGTTTCCCTATTCCTCCTTCTTCACCGGGCAATAATCCATACACCTGGCGCAACTGAGGCAATTGGTCTTATTGGGTTCCCAGTCCTCCCTTTTTCTGAACGTTGACAGACCGATCAGATTGGTTCCGATGACCAATCCCATGAAACCACCCAATAACCAACCTCCAATATAAAACTGATGGCGGATGACATCTGCCTCAGCAACCAGTTGTTCGGTAGTTTTTCCGGAGCTCATAAAGGTACGCACATCAATATTTTTAGGATCATTTTTCACTTCGGGATGTTCGATAATCTGTTCGGCCATGTAAACCGTTGGATTAAAACGCGACAACGGAATATGCATCATCGAACCGGCAAATCCACCAATTCCAATCCACAAGGGCAGAATTACGAAATAGGTCATCAGTCGGTTTACATTGCTGCGGCGTTTCCCTGTTTCGACTACCGGCTCATCGATGGCGCCAAACGGGCATGAATTGGAGCACAATTTACACTGGATACAGGCAGTTGGTGTGATGGTCATATGTTTGGACGAAAACTTCGACATCCAACCCAGCAAAACTCCATAGGGACAAAAGAACCTGCAATATGGCCGGGCCACAAAAATTCCGATTACCAGGAATAAGATTCCCAGAATAAGCATATGGAAAGGAGCATCAAAACGGAAGAAACCGACAAACGGATCGTAACGACAGATGATAAACTCTGATTTGGTGGCCACATACAAAACGGCAAGTCCCAGATACAAATATGGAATCAGGCCAAGTACTTTCTGAATCCATTTGGGCAGTTCGATTGGTCTGATTGCAACAATATCCTGAATGGCTCCCAACGGACAGGCTCCGGCACAGAAAGTTCTTCCGAAGAAAAGTGAAAAAATCAACGGTAATGTGAAAAACAACAAGGCGGTTAACGGTATGGCATAAGTGGGATCGACTATTCCCAGTACAACATTCTGGATGGAACCGATGGAGCAGATACAGCCTTCGCGGTAAAATCCAAAATACAACAAGGAAAAAATGGAGGTCCAGAAAACACCCTGACGGGAACGTTTCTTCAATACAAACCAGGTAACCGCCGAAAGAACCAACAGTAAAACAAACACATCCAGGTATTCCAGAAAAATCAACCTTGGTGAAGGTGCTGTGGTATGCGGCTGCACATAACCAGTATCAAATTCCGGCTTAGGAAACCGCTGTTTCGCATCAGCAGCAAACGATTGAACCGCGCTGAAGAGCAATACGGAAATCAGTAAAAAATATTGTTTAAGTTGTCTCATCACTTTTAAAACCTATTCGTTTGCGCTGTTTTTGCTCTGTTTCCTGATTATCCTTTTGCAGTAAGAAGTTTATAGCTTCGTACACGTCTTTAAATTGTTTGTCGTACTTGTTTTCAAGCTCTTGTAATTTTTCGGTCAAATCTTTATGAGTCAGAGCATATTGCCTCATAAAAACAAAGGCTCTCATAATTGAAATATTTACATCAATCGCTTTTTCTGAATTAAGGATGCCACTCAACATCGCCACGCCCTGTTCAGTAAAAGCATAGGGTAAATACCTTGTTCCTCCCCTGCCTTTTGAGGTTTCAATTTGCAACCTCAAACTTTTCCACTCAGGATTGTTAAGCTGAAACATAAAATCAGAAGGAAACCGCTTTAGATTGCGCTTAACAGCAAGGTTTAAATTTTTTGTTTCAACTTCGTAAAGCTCGGCAAGGTCAAAATCCAACATGACCTTTTGCCCCCTTATTTTGTAAATCTTAGTTTGGATTATTTCAATCTGCATATCGTATTATCCTTTCTTCTCTTTTCCTTTACCTCCGCCGCTTTTGGTAAAACCTCCTTTAATCATATAGGGAGTATTTGCCGGTACACGCTGAAATGCATCAGCAGGACAAAGCCGCGCAATGGCACAGTCGTTACAGTTTCTGCACCGGTCGTGACGGACCTGCAAATGCAGCGAACCATTACCAAACGAAGTACATCCGGCGACACATTTCGCACAACCGATGCACAATTTTTCATCGATCACATATTCGAAATACGGGTCCTCAATATATTTACGCTTGATGGCTGCCGTAGGACAAAGCTGGTTTTCGGCTGCAGTACTTCTCGCATTTGGATCGGGTTTCAAATAACCGCCACACAAATCACAGTATCCGCATAAATCGTAGGCATGTACACATTTTACAGCCGAAGGAGTCATCACACATTCGGTGGCACAGCGCCCACATTGCACACATTTAAACGGATCGAGCTGCCAAACCAGGTTCTTCGATGATGATTTCAGGAGCGAAAAACCGGCCAGACCACCCAATGAAACTGCCAAAGCCGCCTGCATTCCGCTGCGAATAAACCGACGGCGTTCCAAACTTTTTGGTTCTTCCTTATCGCTCATTTTTTCGGTATGTTTGGGCCTGATCCAATGAACAGGTATTTAATTTCTGGCATTTTTTGCAAAATTGGTTATCGGCACAACCTTCAAACTGAATTCTGTTTTCAGTCAGCAAATAAGCCGAACCACCCACAATAGCTGATAAGAAAGTCAATTGCGCAGCTTTTCTAAAAAAATCTCTTCTAGTTGTTTCCATCCTGATTCTTTTCAAAGATCCGTACCTGTTTCCGTTCAAAATCGAGTGCAATCACCCGCTGATCAGCATCAATGGCAACATCCGGAGCCAGATAACTGTCTGGATCAAACATTTCAGGAGAGGCAACAACTCCTTTAAAATGACCTTCCTGATCGTACCATTTGATACGTGGCATTCCTTTTTCACTGGTTATAAATGAATTATCGGCTAATAGAGCGAATTGAGCCGGGTTGCAACAACCGGTAAATCCTTCAATCTTGAAGCTTGCCATACCCCATGACGTGCGAAGCGACCCATCCGGATTATAGTTTTCCAGACTATGACGACCGGGATTGA
The DNA here is from genome assembly GCA_030684645.1 of Bacteroidota bacterium. GTDB lineage: Bacteria > Bacteroidota > Bacteroidia > Bacteroidales > Prolixibacteraceae > Aquipluma. Next base: position 6,853 of record JAUXUF010000016.1, read on the forward strand.
CGACCCATAAAAATCCGGCATCATCAATGGCCAGATCAAAATAAGGACTTGGAATAATATATCCGGGCACCCCTTTTTGCTCATTCTTTTCACCGATTTTTGATAAAATCTGGCCGGTTGTATTGCAATGATAAACAATCCGGTTACCGGCATCAGCGACATATACGTTTTCGCCCGAAACAGCCAGCGAAGTAATGACCGACCGGTCGCCAAACGAATTCCACCGTTTTAGCAAAGTTCCGCCCTGATCAAGTGAAACAACCGAATGACGCGTTCCTACCCATATTTCGTTGTTTGAATCAACCGTAACACAATCTGCCGTATCCGGAAGTTCTTTCCTGAACAATTCTTTTCCTGTGTAATCATATTTCAGGAGTAGTTTCTCAGTTACTACAATGATTTGCTGTCCTGAAATTGCTATTCCTTTTGGCTCATCCGCATTCACAGCAAACGAAATGGTTTCGTGATACAAAATGGCAGTTGAATCAACTTTTCGGAACTCATCCACGTTATATTCATATGGATTTTCAGTGTTCTTTCCAGCTTTATTCCCAATAAAATCCTTGCCGATAATGACAACAATAGCCAAAGCAAGAACGATTAATACGATATTTACCAGTTTCCGGTTCATAGTTTTATTGGCTTACATTAATACAATACATTGTTTTCGAATCACGCAACAGCAAACGTCCGTCGGCAATGGCCATCGGCGCCCATGCATCCTGGCCGTCAAACAGCTTTTTCTGAGCCATCTGAATGTACTTTTTACTATCGGGTTTAATCATAGTCAGCGTTCCATCATCGCTCAGCAGAAACATCTTATTATCAGCAATCAGATAAGGGCCCAAACCAAAACGGCCTTCTTTTCCTGACGTCCAGATCACTTTGTTTACATCAGCCGGATCGACACAAATCAGCTGGTTTCGAAGCGGACCCGCATCTTTGGGTTCAATTGCAAACATGACACCTTTCCATACCAGAGGAGTCTGCTGTTCGCAGGCCATCCCATCTTTTGGAAGGTATTCCTTTAAAACATCCACTTTATATTCTCCTCCCGAAAGAGTAACTTTGATCATCATACTGCCTGCGCCATACCCGGCTGTTAAAAACACCTTGCCATCCGGGAAACAAACCGGAGCCGGAGCTACCACCGCATGGTTCCATGCTGTTGATTTCCAGAGAATCCTACCCTCGTCAGGACCTTCGGCTGAAACTCCCAAAACTCCACCAACAGCACTGTAAACGTACATTTTCTTTCCGTTGAGTGTCCAAGGCATGATGGATGAATGCGACATTTTTATTCCGCCTGGGTTGGGCGTTTCCCACAATACTTTACCGGTCGCACAATCAACTGCAATCATGACAGCGCTACCTCCCGGAGCCAGAATGGCCTTGTTGTTATCGATCAAAGGGCATTGTCCGGTGAACCAGAGCGGCACTTCAGTCCGGTATTGCTGAACCATATCGATTCCCCACATCAAATCGCCAGATTCACGTTTGACGCACATCACCTGGCAACGCGGACCGATGGTCAGCACATAATCGGCTGTCACGGCAGGTACTGTACGCGACATACCATGATTCCGTTTCAGTTTAACTTTGTAGGAACGCTTCCAGAGTTCTGTTCCATCCTCCAGAGAAAAACAGCGCAAAGCATCTTCGCGTTTGGTCTCGTTATAATCCATCAGGTAAACTTTCCCTTCGTAAATGGCTGGTCCGGCATGGCCTTCACCCAACTCAACCGACCAGAGAATTTCAGGCTGATTGCCCGACCACGTATTCTTTAGTGGTTGTGAATTTTTACTGATATTATCAAAATCGGCTCCACGGAAACGCGTCCAGGTTCCCTTTAAGGTGGATTGAGAAGTTCCAAACAGTTTAAATTTTTCGCCGATATTGACAACTTCGTTTACCAAAGCAGAGTCGGCAACACGGTTATCAGTTCCGGGATTACTTTCGGTAAACTGACTGGTTGGATCTCTCATCAGCCACCAGAAAAAAAGCACCAGCACCAATAATCCAACTGACCACAATATGTATTTGATATACTTTTCCAAATTTTTCTATTTTTCAGTCATTATTGTCAGATCCTTTAATTTTGCTGAATTCGTTTTCAATATCTTCAATGGTAGGCAAACTTGATTTCAATTCGTCCGGTAAAATTTTAGTCAGATGGTATTCTGATATTCCCATGGGTTTATTGATGTCGCTTAAAGCATACTCGGCCACCACTTTATCTTTACTTTTACAAAGCAATAATCCGATAGTCGGTTCATCGCCTTTTTGCCGATATTGTGCATCGACCGCTTTGATGTAGAAGTTCCGTTTACCTGCATGTTCTGGTTCAAAATCGGTTTTTTTTAACTCTATTACCACATAACAATGCAAGCGTGTTTGATAAAATAGCAAGTCCATTGCAAAGTCTCGGCTGCCGACCGTAATAGGAACCTGGTTACCCATGTATGCAAATCCGGCACCCAGTTCCAGTAGAAATTTAGTGATGTGGTCAATCAGGCTTTTTTCCAGTTCGCGTTCGTTGAAATCAGCCTGCATGGTCAAGAAATCGAATACGTAAGGATCTTTCAGCATTTGCTGGGCCAAATCAGATTGGGGCGCAGGCAGAGTTTGGCTAAAATTTGAAATCGCTCTTCCTTCGCGTTGGTAAAGACCCGATTCAATTTGATGCACCAATACAGTCCTGCTCCATCCATGACGAATAGTATTTGAGACGTAATAGTGTGCTTCCGGAATAGTTTTGCACTTCGAAATGATCGCAATGTGATGTCCCCATGGAATTTGAAAGAGTTGTTCGAGGTAGCGATCCGGCAATTGGCCAACAAGTTGTTGACCAATTTCAATCTCCTGTGATGGTGAAATTTTTTGATCTGGAAATTGTGCAACAACTTGTTGCATAATTACATTAGGCTGATTATAAAACAAATACCATTGTCGGATATAATTAATATTTCGAATTGAAAAACCCTTTACTTCGGGAAATTCACTTTGCAAATCGGAACTCAATTGATTAAGGAATTTACTTCCCCAATCGGTTTTTTCCTGTTTTTCGACAATATCAGCACCCAATTCCCAATAGAATTTCAGCAGTTCCTGATTGACCTGAACGGCGGCCTTGATCTGAGTCTGCTGAAACTTTTGTTTCAGCTGCAGAATCCAGTTGCTGTAATTTGGATCAGAAATATTGGGTTTCATAGTTGTTAGGCTTTGATGTTATAAACAAACAACACTTCACCATGCCGCAGATACAGTTTACCGTTTGCAATAAACGGATGCGACCAGAACGGACCTGTCCCACCCTGAAGTTTAAACGAGCTGATTACTTCAAAGCTTTCAGGATTTGGTTTTACCAATGCTACTGTTCCCGATTTCTCTTCCAGAATATAAAACAGCCCATCGGCATAAACGAGTGCGCCTTTGGTAAGCCAGTCTGATTCGTATTTTACATCACCTGTTTCCCAGTTCATACAAACCCATTTACCTTTGCTGTTGCTCTGCCAATTCGAACCATAAATAAAACCGTCGAGTTCGATGAGGCCATGATGATGATTATCCAAGGTTAGGTTACTCCACTTTTCAGTGGCAGAGGTTCCTTCTTCATTCATTTGGATCATCACATTACGGTAATCGTAACCCATCGAAAGAAAAATATCGCGTCCTTTAACGACAGGTGTATTGGTCCAGATCAGGCCCGGCTGATCCCATTTGGCACCGTCGTAATATTTGAAAGTCCAGGCTACTTTACCGGTGGCCGGTTCGAGAGCTATCAGGTTGGTAGCTGTTGCAGCCAGAATGAACCTGAATTGCTTGTAATCGTAAATAGTTGGAGAAATATATGAACGTTGACCACCCACACATTCGCTTTCCCAAACCAGTTTTCCGGTCATTTTATCGAATGCAACCACCGAAGTAGTTTTGCCACCCGGAGTACAAATCACTTTATCGTCAACAATCAGAGGCGATTCAGAAACTCCCCATATATGCCATTCTGCTTGATAATCTTTGTCAACATTCACTTTCCAGCGAATTGAACCATCGTTTACATTGAGGCAAACCAATTCGCCAATTCCGCTGATGATATAAACACGGTCGCCTTCGACGGTTGGTGTACTTCGCGTGTCAGGAAAAGATTTGACCCACGAATGGCCATAAGTAACCTTCCATTTGATCTGGCCATCCATTGTGATGCACGAAAGATAATCAAGGGAATCTATCATTCCGGTTGCAAACATGTACTGATCGGTTGCTACAACAGAGGAAAATCCTTTTCCGATCCCTTCTACTTTCAGCAACAATTCAGGACCGGCATCCGGCCATTTCTTCAGCAAACCGGTATCCTGGAATTTACCATCGCGCTGTGGTCCGCGCCACTGAACCGGTTGGGCTATGGCAATAACTACAAACAAAAAAAATGTAATCGCAAGATTTATTCGTTTCATATTTAAGTTGGTTAGTTTGTCATTTTTATTGTGATTAGGCCTGTCATCTCTTCAACAGAGAAGACAGGCCTAAAAATTAATACATTACAACAATACTATAAGGTGTTATATCCTTGATACTTAATTTCCTATTCTGATACCTGATAAGCAATCAGCGTATTTCCGTGACGGACATATAAAATGCCTTTATTGATGACCGGATGTGCCCAATGTTGTTCGGTACCCAATGTTACTTTCGTTTTACTGATTACTTTAAATCCTGAAGGATTGGCATCTGCTAAAAATAATTCACCTTTTTCGGAATAGCCAATCAGTTTATTATTGGCTGCGATAGCAACTCCTTTGCCAACTTCGGTTGAAGAGTATTTTCGTTCGCCTGTTTTCCAGTCAATACACTGCCAGCTGCGATCAGAATCTCCGGAACCATACAGATAGCCATCAATTAAAACTGCACCGCCAATACGGCTATCAAAGCTCTTGATATTCCAATCTTTCGTTACCGAACTCCCATCCGCACTCAGTTTCAGCATTTCGCCACCCTGACCGTATCCACTAAAAACAAACACTTTACCATCGGAATAAATAGGAGTATTTGGATGAACTGCCCATTCGTTCGGATGTTCAGTATTCCACAGTAATTTTCCGGTTACGGCATCAATTCCCAGGACATGATTTGCAGTATGAGTTACCAGCAACTGACGGGCTGGTAATTTGATTAACTGAGGGGTGCAATAAGCTGACAATTCGCCTAATCCAGCGCAACTCCAAATAGTTGCACCTGTCATTCGATTTAGCGCCATCACATTATTGATTTTCCCACCAGGAGTACAAAACAATTTGTCACCATCGACCAAAATTGATTCAGTATAACCCCATTGAATATTAGTTCCGTCCATTTGAGTCAGAAAATCTTTCTCCCAAACAGGTTTTCCTGATTTCAGATCGATGCAGGATAATTTTCCATTACCGGTAAGTAAATAAACAGAATCACCCGCAATTGTGGGAGTAGAGCGTGCTCCGGGATAGCTGACATCAAACTCTTTCCCATAGTTGATTTTCTGAAGTTCCTTTCCATTCTGATCGAGGACGAACAATACGGCTTGTCCATCAATCATTCCATTGACATAAATTTTATTGTTGGCAAATGCAGGCGAAGAGAATCCCTGGCCCAAAAGATTATACGACCATAAAACCTGTGGCCCATTTACCGGCCATTGGGCTAAAAGTTTATCAACTGTATAGACTCCTGATGAATTTACTCCACGCCATTTGGTAGTCTCCTGCGCATTCGAACCCTGAAGAAGAGCTATGAACAGAAAAGCAAATACAAAAATTATTTTCATTGGTTGAGGGTTAGAATTGTTTTTTGTAAAAGTATCAAGGATCGATCAGTATTCCAACATGATACTGAATTTAATCAAGTTCTAAATAGTAAGATTCATTAACAAATCGGAGACAGACCATTTACATGCACCAAATTGTATTACAAATAGTTAGTCTATTCTAAATTCATCTGTCTGATTTCTGTCAACAGATACCATTAGTTACTTAACGAAAATAATTTGGAAATAAAGTCCTTTTTGATCCGGATAAAAATTTTAAGGCCAGGTTTTGAAATTTCCCTGGTCCGGTCACAATTGCTGAAGAAAGGAGGACAAAATAAGGTACTGAAGGTTATTTAAATGAACGGAAAATCAATTCACGCAACAAATTTTCCTGAAATGGTTTTTGCATAAATTCATCCATTCCAGCTTTAATGCAGACCTCCTTGTTTACCGAAAGTTCGTTTGCTGTAAGTGCAACAATTAAAGCCCGATGTTGCATACCTGATTCATTTTCGAAGGACCGAATCAACTGGGTAGCTTCCACACCGTTCAAAACAGGCATTATTCAGCATTCATTTCTATAAAGAGGCTATAGATGCCGATTAAAGATTCTTCAGGTTGTTGATGAACACCCTCAGAAATGACACATAAATTTTAAAATTTTCGGACATGATTTGCTGGTACTTGCGAATAAATTCTTCTAATTCATCTTCAGTACAAATCAGTTGAAGTTCATCCAGAAATTCCCATCGCTGTTTCTCAAACCAGTGTTCGTTCCGGATTAACCGCCGGCCTCCGTATTTTTTAATGTAGTATCCGTAAATTTTTTTGGAAGCTTTAATTGTTTGGTTTGCCTTTAATTTTGACAAAGCTCCGGAATAGCCACGCATCAAAAACCAATACCTGTTCAAACTATCAGAGTATTCAACCAGATATTTTAAATCGGCCAGTGATTTATAGAAAAGGTCGATGTGTCCGGTTGATAAATACAACTCCATTAATTCAAGATGGATCGGTGTAAAATGAATAAAATCAGAAAAAAATTCTTCTGAAAGTTGTTTGGAGTTGGCCTGACCTTTTTCACCTGCTAAAGATGCTTCGAAAAATTCCTTGAATGAACTGGCTGAATACATGTTATATAAATTCAAAATCAAATCTAAAATAAACGAATCTATTATCCTAGCCTTTCAAAGAACCACTTTCTAAACCCTATGAATGAACTATCAATCAATCATTCCGGCTGATCAAAACAGGCCAATCCTAAATATTATTTCAGGTGACCCGATTGTAAGGTTGTCTTTTTTTACTCTGGATTTGGTTGTTTATTAGTTTTTCTGGGGTTCGAACATCATCAAATCATCGAGAATATCAGTAATTTTCTGATAGGGATACTTATGAACCAAAAAGGAATGATTTGAATTCTGATCTGCATTCCATGAGTTTGACCCATCCGGATTGCAGATAAAGGTTCCATTCCTGATGACATAAAAATAATCTTCAGGATTACGAACAGCACACAAAACCGCTGTGTGGTCCCAAGAATTGCGGTTAAGCGATGGTCTGTTTTCGTAGTTCGACAGGCAATAGTTGTAGGCCCACTGTACCGGACTTCCTTTAGTTCCCTGAGTAGCCACTTTGTTGCCGGTCATAATTTTATCGCCTATTTCGAATCCACTGAACAGGATCGGAGTTGGCCAGTTTTGAATCACATCAACCGAGGCTTTTGCATGTTGGTTGACATTGAATTCATTCCCTTCAGGAAAGCTTCCGGCCATGGCCACCCATTTTTTTACTTTTTTGGCTACCAGTTCCCTGCCGGTGAACCGACTGTACTGATCGGGCTCAGACTTCAGCAATGCGGCAAGATTCGAGAGAAAACCAACTGTGACAATGACCACACTTTGATCTTTTTGTGCAGCTAAAACCTTTCGGTAAACTTCGGTTGCCAAAGGATAATTCTTGTTGGTTTTTAGTTTCGGCAAAAACTTAACGACCAACGAATCATTCCAATGATTCGGGCACGAAAATGCCGGTGCATCGGCGCCTGGGGCACCAATCGGAATCTCCGGTTTTTGAAAATATCGGTTAAAAACCTCGAGAGTTGGAGCAATAAACGGATAATCATCACTGGCCAAGGTGGCCAATATTTCACACTCACCCTTTGCTGCAAAAGCATGCAAAATGGTAATGGCGCCAACATCGTCAAAATCAGGTCCCATATCCGTATCAAAAATAATTTTAACTGGCTCTATACTAAACAAGATCAACGAATTAGAAAGCAGGAAGATCGAAATAAACAAAAGAACTTTTTTCATGGCCGGTGGATTTTTGTTAATTACTTCTGAAATGAAAACGTATAGTTCTCGTTGATTTTATCCGCGGTTTTAAACACCACCGCTTCGGTGATATATACATTTGTTCCGGCTGATTCCGGTCTTTTCTCTCCTTTTACAACCAACCGAATCGTGTGTTCTCCATCCGGAAGATTAAAAATGTGGTACAAATCCATGTTGTCATGTTCTTGTTTCGAAAAATAGAAATAGCAGTCGATGGCGCGTTTAAACTGACCATCCACAAAAACATCCGCCTTTCCGCCATCCCGCAACCAATTCCCAGCCAGTGAGACTCCGGTTCCATCGAATGTGAAACTGATTTCATCTCCCGCAGTTCCGCTGAATTTTGCCCGATCGCCGTGGTAGTCGGTCCAATTACCTTTCAGTTCCCATCCATCTTTTGCGAAAACTTTTACCCTTTTATCGAAAACAAGCTTTGGAAATGCTTCTTCGAAAGCAATTGCCTTGGGTTGCTGTACTTTAATTTTCAATTCCTTTTCAGTAGCCTCGCCACCATTTTCAACGGCCAGTTTCTGAGCATACTCAACCGTTTTAGCTACCGCCTTATTGAACGAATAATTGGTATTAATAAAAACAGAATCACCCATTGCTTTTATTGCTTCCTGATATCCTACCGGCAATCCGGACAATCCTTTAATCACCCCCAGGACCGCCATGGCATTCGAAGGATTGCAATCAGAATCCTGTCCGCAGCGGGTCGTAATTTCCATGGTTTTTACCGGATCGCCTTCGCCGTAAAGCAATCCCATAACGATAAAGGCACCGTTGAGTTTGGCATCAATGTTAGAGGTAGTTCCTGCATCGCAGATCTGAACATTGCCCCATTTGGCTTCCAGTTCAGCCCATGCAGCACGCCAGTCATCCGGATATTGCCGGTGCAGCAGAATCACATCTTTTACAATCTTTGAATAATCGCTTTCTTCCGGGATTGAAAGCAAAGCTTTGTCAATAATCCGACTGATATTGTCGTCGAAATAGGCTTCGGAATATAAAGCTCCGACGAACACACCGCCATAAACACCGTCGCCGTAATTCATGATGTGACCGATTTTGTCACCAATCTGATTGGCAGTACGGGGCATTCCGGGGCACATAAAACCGATATAATCAGCCTCAATCTGGAAATCGATATCATCAGCATGAAGGTTATTATCGGGATGGCCCGATTGCGGAGGGAAAATGCTGTCGAAATAATTTTTACGTCCCTGAACATTGGCATGCCAAAGTTCATATCCTGCTTTGGCAAACAATTCCTGAAATTTTTTAGCCGGAGCATTGACACCAAATTGGTCCATTGTCATCAAAAAAGTAAGTTGCACATAAATATCATCTTGCCAGACAGAGCCGATTACATCAGCAGGAACCCATTTAATGGAATCATCAAAGGTTTTTCCCTGAGCCTTGAATTCTGTTGGCGCCCCGTAGGTGACTCCAATAATCTTACCGGCCCAGCCTCCTGAAATTTTATCTTTCAGCATTTCGTTGGAAATGGTTCTTGTGCCAGCATTTTGTTTGCTTGAACACGATGAAACAGCGAGAATAATAAATGGGAAAATGAGCGCTCGAAAGTATTTTCTCATGGTTTAGGTGTTTAGGATTTTAGTTTAATAATTCTTTCCGGAAAGGTACTGAAGATTGCGCCCCGATGCGGGTAACCGAAATGGAAGCAGCTTTATTGGCAAAGGCAATTGCTTCCTGTATCGTTTTTCCTTCGGCCAGGGCAACAACCAAAGCTCCGTTAAATGTATCGCCAGCTGCTGTGGTGTCAACAGCCTCCACTTTGGGCGCCTTGATTATTTCAGATTTTCCGTTTGCCAACAGAAATGCACCGGTAGCGCCCATCGTAATAATGACAATTTCAACGCCGTGATCATGGAGAACAGTTGCTGCTTTCAAGGCTGATTCTTCGTCAGTTACCTTGATTCCTGTCAGCAATTCAGCTTCTGTTTCGTTGGGTGTGATCAGATACAGATTTTTAAGCAATTCATCGGACAATTTGGTTGCAGGAGCTGGATTCAAAACTACTTTTTTCTGTTTTTGAGTCGCCTGTCTGGAAATGTACTCAACCGTCGGAATCGGAATTTCAAGTTGAACCAGCACAAATTCTGTTTCATCAAGTTCAGCGATCGCCTGATCAAAATCTGATGGACTCAGTGTTCCATTAGATCCCGATGCCACAACAATTGAATTTTCACCTTTGCTGTCAACGGTAATCAAAGCAACACCACTCGGATTTTCAGGATCAATTGTCACAAAATCTACCTGGATGCCTTCACTTTCCAGTTGCTGAACTGCCTGTTTACCGAAAATATCGTTACCAATTTTGCCAACAAAGGTAACCTTACCACCCAGACGTGCTGCAGCAACGGCCTGATTGGCCCCTTTGCCACCGGCATTTATCAAAAACCTTCCCCCCAGAACCGTTTCACCGGGTGAAGGAAAATGATCTGTCATAATCACCATATCGGTATTCGAACTCCCTACGACCAGTATCTTCTTGCCTTTCATTTGTTTATTATTTGTATTTAAATTACCACATGGAACTCCAAAAAATGATTGCCTTGACTGAAAAGACTTTCTTTTGGTTGTTTCAAAAGATTTATTTTTCAATAAAAGTAAATTTTTTTAACAAGGATCAAAACCGAATTAAAAAGCTCGTTCCAAAATGGCTGATCCATTCTGGGATTAGTTGCTAAAATAGCTGATTCTATTTATTGGATTGAAAAGAAGGCTGAGGAAACAGGTAGTAAGAAATATTAGAAATATCTGGAAACCCTTGTTTTATATTTCCGGTACTCATCACCAAATTCATTTTCAAGAAATTTCTCTTCTCCTAAAATGATGAAGTGGTGAACAATCGTTCCGTATATCATGATTACCAGTAACAAAATACTGGGAAGGTACAGGAATGTAGCAGTATTCAGAAAAATAAAACTGGCATACATCGGGTTCCGGCTGATATGGTAAATACCACTGGTCCGTAGTTCATGTTTTCCGGTCGGAAGACCGATGTTGGTGATCAGTCCCATCGACAAGTAAGCCGGAACAATGATGAGATTGGCCGGAATAAGTAAAACCGCAGCAAAAAGTTTTTGAACTTCAGGAGTCTGATCCTGAATTAAAAAAGGAACCACCTGACGATATTCAGGAAAGATGGCTATCACCGCAAAAATGGACCAAACTGTAAACAGTAAAAATTTACCGGTATAAAATAAAACCGGACGAATTGTAGGTTTCCCCATTGCATGCTTCCCGTTTTTCGCCAGAAAAGCGCCCAGCACCAAAGTTGCGAGAATGGGCAAAATGGCTAATACAGCCAGGCTGTAATCAATCCAGTTCATTATACTGCTCCTTTGTACTGATAACCCAGCTCAGTTACAACCTGCTCAATTTCTGAAAGGTTAATTTTCGCGCCCCTGATTTTTACCTGAGCGGTGTTTTTATCGGCAACTACTTCTTCAATACCATCAAGTTTGGTAAGGTTGCGGGTTACACTTGCTTCGCAATGTGAGCAGGTCATACCTTCAACGCGAATTGTCTGAAATGTTTCGAGAGTCATTTTTTTAGTTTTTTGAATTCGTTCGATAAAATATCCTGAAATAACTGAAACGACCAAAACGACGGCAGACGTTATGCCAAGCCATTGCGGCAGCATTTCATGAGCTTCGCCGTTTCCATGCATGTGGGTCATTTTACTCAAAATAAAATCAGCCGGGATCAGCCAATTGGTAAGCAAACCGAAAATAATCGCTCCTCCGGTAATTGATCCCAAATAAATAAATAATGATTTCCTGCCCATTGTTTTACCAATAACAGTCATGGTTGCCACATTGGTTGCGGGGCCGGCCATCAGGAAGACCAATGCCGCTCCGGGAGAAACACCTTTCATTAAAAGTACTGCGGCAATCGGAATTGAACCGGTTGCACAAACATAAATAGGAATTGAAGCTGCCAAAACAACCAATATTTCGATAAAACCATATCCTTTAAACATGCTGAAAAAATCGGGCGGCAACAAAACCGAAATTAATGCAGCCACTAAAAAGCCCAAAATCAGCCATTTTGAAATATCCTGAAGCAACTCAACAAATGCATAGTTGACTGCCCTGATCAAGGGATGAGATTTTTCAGAAGGCGCAGCCTGATCTCCGCAATTACCATCCTCACAGGTTGAAGCTGACTTTCCAACTTTTTTGACATCCAGTTTCAAACCGGCAAACATTGGATTCATTACCGGTGCTGGTTTTGGTTTTTCTTTAATCAGCAGATTGGTTAAGATGCCACCAATAATTCCTGTACTGAATGCCACCAACGGACGCAAAATGGCAAACGGCCATCCCAACATGGAATAGGTTGCAAATATAGAATCGACTCCGGTTTGCGGAGTTGAGATCAAAAACGAATTGGTGGCGCCTTTGGATGCCCCGTTTTTATAAAAAGATATAGCAGTAGGGATTACTCCACACGAACATAAAGGCATAGGAACACCCAACAAAGAGGCATTAACAGCTGATTTGGTATTCGGTTTGCCGAGGTATTTATCGATGTGTTTCTGCGGAAAATAAACTTTCAGCAAACCTGCGAAAACAAGGCCCAGTAACAGCCAAGGGGCCATTTCCTGCATCAAATAAATCAATTCCGAAAAATAATTAGAGATAAAGTTCATGTTTCGCTCCTTTTGCTTTGAATTCAATACCGGAAAATAATCCGGCATTTGGCTGACAAAGTTAATAGAAATAAAGATATTGACTTATCTGCATATCTTAATTTTATTTCAGGTTCAGAAAATACATCAGTTCATAAACAAAACGAGACCACCCGAACAGGCAGCCTCGTTTTATTTATCAAATTCAGGATCATTTATCCTTTAACATACTGTTCGCAGGCCGCTTTTAACTGTTTGGCAGTTGCATTTTCAGGCTCATAAACCAAAGCTTTTTCAATAATTGGCAGGGCCTGTTTAAACTCACCCTTCGCTTTTTGTTCAGCTTGTTTGTAGGGTTCATCGGTTGTTTTATATTTGTTTGCAGCTACATCGGCAGCAGCTTCCTTAAGGATTTTTGCTCCACTGGTAAAAAACACATTGGCATCAATCAAATAAACCTTAGCCAGCATACCTTTCAGTTTAGAATCGTCAGGAGACATTGCCAATGCTTCTTCAAGCGTTTTTACATACTCCTCATCCTTCTTCAGGCTTTTGTATGAGTTTGCTTTGTAGAGCATTGCAGTTTCTTTTTTATAATTCAATTTAACTGCCTCATCAAATAATGTGATTGCCCGGTCAAAGTTTTTTATCTGATAAGCACAAACAGCCATGTGATAAACCAAGGCGGTATCTTTTGGAGCGTCGCCCCATTTACCTAATGCCTGGTCGTAAAGTTGAAGCGCTTTGGCATAATCTTTTGCCCTTAAGGCATCATTGCCTTCATTTGTAAATTCAATCGCACTTTTTTCATCCTGCGCAAATCCCACAACAATTCCAAAACAAAATACAAGAGCTAAAAAAAATCGTTTCATACAATATTACTTTTAATGGGTTTTCGATAATTAATTATTTCATTTTACTATTAAAGGAATCCAAAAATAACAAATAAGATAAAAAACTAAGAATAAATTAACACAAAATGACATTTTTAAAACACTTTAACAAATAACAGGCATTCAAATCCTATGGATTGAACATATCCGGAGTAAAATAACCCAGAATACTTTTTGCCATTTCGAGGCCTGTTTTTGCCTCTGAATTTTCCGGTTCAAGTTCTAAAACTGTAGCATAATCATTCATGGCTCCGCCCCAGTTCTGCCTTTTATAATGGATTCGTCCACGTAGCAGAAGGGCTTGTGCTGAAGTTGAATTTTCTGAAATGTATTCATTCAGAATTTCCAATGCCAGGCTAAAATCATTCTGTTCAAATAATTGTCGCGCTTTGGTTAATTTCATTATATACCTGGATTACCATTTTTACATTAAAATTAATCAGCTCTTGAAACTGATAAAACCCCGTGAATGCTTCGAAGTTTATTCATTAAAAAATCGAGATGATCCAAACCGTTTACAAAAACACGCAAGGTACCGTCAAATTCGCCATTATTCGAATCGATGTTGATCGAACGCATCTGCACACTGACATCTTTGGATATTACATGTGAAATCTGGCCAACAATTCCCATTTCATCGGTACCGGAAATACGGATTGTTGCCTGAAAGGAGGACTTCTTCTTCGTGTCCTGCCATTTGGCTTTAATGATCCGGTAGGGATAACGCTCAGTCATCTGAGGTGCATTCGGACAACTTGACCGGTGTATTTTTATCCCTTCGGTGATGGTCACAAAACCAAATATTTCGTCGCCGAAAATAGGATTGCAGCATGGAGACAACTTATATATGACATTTTTAATGTTGTTGTCGATGACCAGATAATCATCACCTCCCGAAAATTCCAGTTCCTGGACCTTTTCTTTGGGCAAAATTTCTGCAATCAATTGTTTGGCTGAATCTTCCTTTTTCCCAACCAGCACCTCCTTTATTTCGAGGGTATCAATTTTCCCGATCGAAACATTGTAATACATTTCCTGAGCCAGTTTTAGCTTATAATGTTTCAGAAGAGTCCGGATACTATCGTCGTTGTAATCGATTTTCCAGTTCTTCATTTTCCGGAGCAGTATCTCTTTGCCATTCTCTGCTTCCCGTTTCACCTCTTCGTTCAAACTGGCCTTGATACGGTTTTTGGCCTTTGTTGTAACTACAAAGTCGAGCCAGTCCATTTTTGGCCGCTGATGATTGGCTGTATCAACCGAAATCTGATCGCCGTTTTTGAGTGTATGCCTCAATGTTACATTTCGTCCGTTTACTTTGCCGCCAATGCATCGATCGCCAACTCCGGAGTGAATTTCGTAGGCAAAGTCGAGTAAAGTTGAGCCTGCCGCCAATTTTCTCAAATCGCCTTTTGGAGTGAATACGAATATTTCATCAGCATACACATTCATCTTGAAATCATCGATAAAATCGACCATATTCAACTCGGGATTCTCCAGAATTTCGCGTACGTTGGCCAGCCATTTTTCCATTTCCGAAGTACCTGAACCGCCTTTGTATTTCCAATGGGCTGCCAGTCCTTTTTCTGCAATTTCGTCCATCCGTTTGGTGCGGATCTGAATTTCGACCCATTTACCTTGAGGCCCCAGCACTGTTGCATGCAGCGATTCGTAGCCGTTTGATTTGGGAATGGTAATCCAGTCGCGCATACGTTTTGGATTCGACTGATATTCTTCTGTTACAACCGAATAAACCTGCCAGCAATCTGATTTTTCATTGGGCAGCTCCGAATTCAATATGATCCGGATAGCAAATAAATCATAGACCTCATCGAAATCAACTTTTTGAGTCTGCATCTTACGCCAGATGGAATTAACTGACTTGGTCCGCGCTTTCATTTCGAATAAAAATCCTTTGGTATTCAGCTTGTTCTCGATTGGCTTTACAAATTCGGCTACAAAATTTGCACGTTCCCGGTCGGTTTCCTTCAACCGGAATGCAACCGTATTATAGGCTTCCGGATTTTGGTATTTCAGGCATAGATCGAGCAACTCAGAATTGATATAGTACAATCCAAGCCGGTGAGCCAGTGGTGCATACAAATGCGAAGTTTCGACGGATACTTTTGTGCGGACAGCTTCGTTTTGCGAATCAAGATTTCTCATCACCCGAAGGCGGTCGGCAATTTTCACTAAAATTACCCGCACATCGCCAGCCATGGCAAGCATCAGTTTACGATAATTCTCGGATTGCAATTCAACGGTATCGGTTCCAAGTGCATTGATTTTGGCCATTCCATCCAAAATTGATGTTACCTGTTTCCCAAACAGGTTTTCTATTTCTTTAGCATATTGGTCAAGATAATAAACGTTGTGCAACATGGCAGCGACGACAGAGTCAACTCCAAGCCCAATCTCCTGAACGACTATCTTTGCGACCTCAATAGAGTGGGAAACAAAGCTTTCACCCGACTCCTTTAGCCTTTCCCCAAACACTTTGCAGGCCAAAGCGAAAGCATCCTGGATTTTGTGATGATCTTTTTCCGGAATGTTTGTCTTGCATATTTCAAAAAATTCTGAAAACGCTTTTTCTAATCCTTCATTCATTATTGCGAGGTATTTATTTGATTGTCTAAAATTGTGATAAATCCAAACCTTCAGCGAACAAAAAAGGCCACCCAAACGGCAGCCTTTTTACAAAATATGTTTTGAAAAAATTTAAACTGCCGCATTCGGATCAACAAAGGCTCGCTGGCCAAGTTCACGATCCATCATAAAAATTCCATTTCCCTGTCCGTTAATCAATTTAAGAGTGGCCAGAATTCTTTCCACATTGGCTTCTTCTTCCACCTGCTCGTCAACAAACCACATAAAAAAATTCTGAGATGCATGGTCGCTGGCTGAAATGGCAACATTCATCAGCTTATTAATAAGTTCTGTCACATGGTTTTCATGCGCCAGTGTCTTTTCGTAAACATCAACGATGCCATCAAAATCGACCTGAACCTGGTCGATTGCCTTCAGTATTACCTTTCCGCCACGTGCGGTCACATAATTGAAAAATTTGATTGCGTGAGCCGATTCCTCCTGGTACTGAACTTTCATCCAGTGTGCAAAACCCGAGAGACCCATATTTTCAAAATAGGCTGACATCGACAAATACAGGTATGCCGAATAAGATTCGGCATTAATTTGCTCATTCAATGCATCTAAAACCTCTTTCTTAATCATAGTTGTTCGTTTTTCAATTTTCAATAAAAGTACAAAATTTTAGGTTTTATCAAACCAGATTATGAAAATGGAGGAATTGAAACGGCTTAATATTCAGATAGGCTTAACAATCAATCCTTAAAATCGAGATTGAATTTTTGCTTTAACTCGTGCAGGTGCGGATTCTTCTGAATCATCAGTTGTAATCTTTCCGAATCAGAATAAAACGTACGTTCCGATTCCATTTTTTCGATCCGGGTGGTCAGTTCAATTCCCGAATTCCGGAGTTCTTTTCTCAACCATAAAATCAGTTCAGGTTTAACCAGCCTGACATCTTCTTCCTGAAGCGAATTTCCAACTTTCAGTATAAGCTTATTGCCCAGCGCTAATTCAGGTACATTTGAAAGTGTTGAAAGCAGGTTCGGGCGATCGGAAATCTGACCGAGAAATTCATTCCATTTTTCAGTCAATTGCTCTACTGTAAAAGATTCAGCGAAAGTTTCATATTCGTTGTAAGTAGTGTCCTGAACCTGGTTTTCAATATTTTTTTCCGAAACACTACCGGCAAGTGCATCTTTAATTGATGGAGTAAAAGAACCTCCGGGTTTCCGCAAAACCTTTAAGGTGGGCGCTTTTTCCAAGGGTTCCAGTTTGGGCACAAATGTATCAGCATTACTTTTTTCAGGAGGTGCATTCACAGCAGATACCAACTGGACGGGCAGTTCAGACCGATTAAACATCGGAAGAAGAGCTTCGTCTTCAGTATCGTCAGCTATTTTTTTTTTAAGGTAAGCTGCGCTATTTTGATTACTGCCAGTTCAACCAAAAGTCGTTTATTCTGACTTGCTTTATATTGAAGATCGCATTCATTGGCAATCTGCAATGCTCCAATCAGGAAATCACTGTCGCATTGAGCGGCCTGAATTTTGTATTTCTCCCTGATTTCACCTCCAACTTCGAGTAGCTGAATGGTGACCGGATCTTTGCATACCATCACATCCCGGAAATGAGAGCTCATTCCGGTTATAAAATGATGGCCTTCAAAACCGTGGTCCAGGATCTCATTAAAAAGCATCAAACTTCCGGAGATATCGTTTTTCAGGAACAAATCGACCATGTGAAAATAATAATCATAGTCAAGAACGTTCAGGTTCGAAATCACATCTTTGTAGGTAATATTTTTTCCTGAAAAACTCACAATCTGATCGAAAATCGACAAGGCATCGCGCATGGCGCCATCGGCCTTTTGGGAAATCACGTTCAGCGCTTCACTTTCAACAGAAACACTTTCGCTCCTGGCAACAAACGACAAATGGCTGGAAATATCACTGATCTTGATCCGGTTAAAATCAAAAATCTGGCAGCGCGACAAAATGGTCGGGATGATTTTATGCTTTTCAGTAGTGGCAAGTATAAAAATGGCATGACGAGGCGGCTCTTCGAGTGTCTTCAGGAATGCATTAAAAGCCGACTGCGACAACATGTGAACCTCATCGATAATGTAAATGCTGTAATTCCCAATCTGAGGCGGAATCCGGACCTGATCAGTCAGGTTGCGGATATCATCAACCGAATTATTCGAAGCAGCATCCAGTTCATGAATATTGTATGAACGGTTTCCATTAAATGCTTTGCATGACTCGCATTCATTGCATGGTTCAATTTCAGCCGTCAGGTTTTGACAGTTGATGGTTTTGGCAAAAATACGCGCGCAGGTTGTTTTCCCCACTCCACGGGGTCCGCAAAACAAATAAGCGTGGGCAAGCTGACTGTTTTTGATCGCATTTTTCAGTGTCGAAGTGATCGAGGCCTGCCCTATAACGGTCTGAAACGTATCGGGTCTGTATTTCCGGGCTGATACAATAAAATTCTCCATAAACTATTCTTCAATAATCGACCAAATATACAAATTCTGACCTAACGGCAAGGGTGAAACTTATTAACACGAAATGAAATGATTTGAAAATATCCAAACAGATGTTGTATTCCTGAAGCTGATAAAACTTTTAGCAGCCTGAATTGTTTCATTTTCAGTTCAAATATAAACTCAACAACATGAAAACACTAACATTAATTTTTGGTCTGATTATACTCACTTCCGTAGCTTTCAGTCAGAAATCATTTTACGATTTTAAAGTAAAGGACATTGATGGTAAGGATTTTGATCTGTCAAGCCTGAAAGGGAAAAAAGTTCTGGTAGTCAACACTGCCTCAAAATGCGGATATACTCCTCAATACAAACAACTTCAGGCCTTATTCGAAACTTACGGTGGCGAAAAATTTACCATTATTGGCTTTCCGGCCAACAATTTCATGAAACAGGAACCTGGAACCAATCAGGAAATCGCTGAGTTCTGTGAAAAAAACTATGGAGTGACTTTTCCAATGATGTCAAAAATTTCGGTAAAAGGCGATGACATGCATCCCCTCTACCAGTGGCTGACCAGTAAAAGTCAGAACGGCGTGATGGATTCGGAAGTCAAATGGAATTTCCAGAAATACCTGATTGATGAAAACGGGAAACTGGTTGATGTTTTATATTCAAAAGTGACACCTGACGATGAAAAGATTGTAAGCTGGATAAAGAAATAGATTTTTTTTGGAAAGATTTTGAAGCGGTTTTCGAGAGAGTACCGCTTTTTTTATCTTTTTTTCAAGCCTGATGTTGTAAGGAGTGTTGTGATTTGTCTGCTTTTAACAATCCATTAATTGATAAGTCTTCATCTAATAGTCTCCAGTGTATCCCATAGCCCGAAGGTGAAATTTTATAATCATTCCGTTCCAGGTCTGACGCTTTGGCTAATTTGTCGGAGACATCAGATAGTTTTAATTTAAATGATTGATCATCAATAGTTATCATCATAAAACCATTCTCGAAATTTAAACTTGTTATGTTATAAGCCTTTTCCATAATTATCGAAATCAAGCCAAAATTTACACTCCATATCACCCTTCTCAGCATGGATATGCATAGGTTCATTGCTTTCGTTCGCCCAAAAATAAAGTCTCCAACCAGCGATCAGTAAAATTGTTGGCATTTTTTATTTCAAAGGTATAAAAAATCAAAGATTTCTTTTGCATCGCGGGAAACAAACTGAACTTTACAGTTTCCATTCATCAGGTATTTCTTCCTGACGCTATAAGGTCTTGAAGACTGTGACAGCGTCATTTGGTGTCTTTTCATGAACGTCAGCTAAAGCCAGTCGGCACAAGGATATTCC
The DNA here is from genome assembly GCA_030684645.1 of Bacteroidota bacterium. Lineage (GTDB taxonomy): Bacteria > Bacteroidota > Bacteroidia > Bacteroidales > Prolixibacteraceae > Aquipluma. The sequence continues at coordinate 26,952 of JAUXUF010000016.1, forward strand.
TGTTCAATTTGGTATGATTTGTTGTAGAGACGCAAGGCCTTGCGTCTCTACAACAAAACTATTTAAGCGCATTCCGGTAAGTTTCAATCGCCCTATTTCTTGCAAAAGCATGCTCAACTATGGGTTTTGGGTAGGCAGATGTTTCGAATTCCGGAACCCATTTGCGGATGTATTTCAATTGAGGATCAAATTTCTTAGTTTGCAAATCGGGACTAAAAACCCGGAAATACGGTGCAGCATCGCAACCGGATCCACTTGCCCACTGCCAGCTACCGTTATTGGAAGCCAGTTCATAATCGAGCAACCTGGACGCAAAATAGGCTTCACCCCAACGCCAGTCGATCAACAGATGTTTGGTCAGGAAACTGGCGACCACCATTCGAACCCGGTTGTGCATGTATCCTGATTGGTTTAGCTCACGCATTCCAGCATCCACCAGCGGATAACCGGTTTGCCCTGCACACCATTTCTCGAATTCAGCTTCATTGTTTCGCCATGGGAAAAAATTATAGGCAGTTTTAAACGGTTTTTCAGCCACGTGCGGAAAATGCCACAAAATATCCATATAAAAATTCCGCCAGATCAGTTCGTTAAAAAATGCTTCGGAATGAACCTGAGCATATTGAGTAAGTTTCCGGATAGAAATGGTTCCGAACCGAAGGTGAATTCCAAGTTTACTGGCGCCGTTCTCAGCCGGAAAATCACGCTTTTGGGCGTAGTTTTCAATCAAAGCCTGATCAAATGATTGATCTGGAAATTGAATCTTCTGAACCTGATAGCCAATCTCGTGCAATTCCGGAAAATAGTCTGATGCAAGATGCTTGAGCATGAATAAAAATTTCTCGCTTTCAAAATACAGGATATCCTCTGAGGCTAATTTTTCTTTCCATTTTTTGCTGTAGGAAGTAAAAACGCCGTAAGGTGATCCGTTGGACTTTACCACTTCGTTTTGATGAAAAATGACCTGATCTTTAAAACTCAGGAATTCAACACCCTTTGCCTGAAGTATCCGTTCCACTTTCTGATCACGGAGAATTGCATCAGGTTCGTAATCGGTATTGGTATAAACGCTCTGTATGGAATATTTGCCCGCCAGTTGACCAAAAACTACTTCAGGAGACGAAAAATAAACCTGCAGCCTACTGTCGAAATTCCTGAATTCAGAATCGAGATTGGTCAGACATTGGTGAATGAAAGTTAACCGCGGATCGTTTGGGTTAGGAAACTGAGCCAGAATAGCCGGATCAAAAATGAATACCGGAACAACCGGTAAACCGGTATTCAATGCCTGAAAAAATCCATGATTGTCGTCAATCCTCAAATCGCGCCGAAACCAGAAGATGTTTACTTTATCCATGAAAAATAATTGTATTACTGAAGGATTGAAAAATTAAGTGGCTGCTACAAAAACAGCCGCATTGGCCATTTGAATGGCCTCTTGAACAGCCTTTGAAATCTCAGTTTCCGGAAGTTTTTTCAGGTTTCGGGCTGCTTCTTTTCGCCGTGCCCGATCGGGAAAGATCCGGTACAATAAATTTGCCTTGCCTGCCATCACCGATAAAATAATGGAATCATCTGACGATCCGGCCATTCCCAACAAGGTGATCTCGACATCTTTTCGGATATTCTCAACCAGTTCGCGATCCATCAGGTAAACTTTTTCGTAAGGAATAAACAGGATGCGTTTTTCTTCGGTCCTCAAAACATTTTTTCGTACCAGACTGCGGATGAAAAGCTTCTGTATTTTCCGACCCCGGATATTAAAATAAGAAAACCAGTTTCTCATCTTCCGGTCTTTTGCCCTAAGCCTGATACGATTCAGGAAAAACTCATGGATCTCGTCATTCTGAATGATTGGATTTTGGACATGAACCAATCCTTTCTCAACCGAAATGAGTTCTTTCTGAATGAGTTCAACGAAAACGATACCGGTCAAAGTCATGCTCAATGCAGAGGAAGCATTCATTAAAATGCCGCCATTCTTTGGATTGACTGCCAGGCAAAACAATTTTTCACTCAATTTTAATGATTTATCCATTTTGGTTGATATGTTTTTTTTCAGTTCATTTATACCTTTAAAATTACACAAATCATTTATGAAACGAGGTTTTGCAAGCGATAATAATTCAGGAATTCATCCTGAAATTTTAAATGCCCTGTCAATTGCCAACGAAGGACATGCCATTGGTTATGGTGGCGATCAATTGACTGAAATGGCGATCAGCCGGTTCAGGCTGGAGTTTGGAGAACAAACCGATGTTTATTTTGTATTCAACGGTACCGGAGCCAATGTTTTGGGGCTTTCAACCTTAACGCATTCTTTTCACTCGGTGATTTGTGCCGAAACAGCACACATTCAGGTTGATGAATGCGGGGCGCCTGAAAAATTCACCGGGTGCAAATTACTTCCGGTCGAAACGGTCAAAGGGAAAATTGTGCCTGAAAAAATCATCAAATATCTGCATGGATTCGATTTCGAACATCATTCGCAACCCAAAGTCATTTCCATTTCGCAGGTGACCGAACTTGGAACCGTTTATACCGTTGAAGAAATTAAAGCGATCACCACCATGGCCCATCAATACGGACTTTTTGTTCACATGGATGGCGCCCGTCTGGCCAATGCAGCTGTAGCGCTTGACCTGCCTTTCCGTGCTTTTACGGTAGATGCCGGGATCGATGTTCTATCGTTCGGGGGAACTAAAAACGGCATGATGCTGGGCGAAGCGGTGCTTTTTTTCAATCCGGAACTGTCGAAAAATGCCAAATATTTTCGCAAACAAAGCATGCAACTCTTTTCTAAAATGCGTTTTGTGAGCGCTCAGTTCCTGGCCTATTTTAACAACGATCTCTGGAAACAAAACGCTACACATTCAAACAAAATGGCACGGCTTCTGGAACAGGAGGTCAGGAAAATACCGGCGATCAAACTCACTCAGGAAGTGGAAGCCAACGGGGTATTCGCCATCGTGCCTCCTGAAATTATTCCGCAACTTCAGGAAAAATATTTCTTTTACATGTGGGATGAATACCGTTCAGAAGTTCGGTGGATGACTTCGTTTGACACCAGGGAAGCGGATATCTATAACTTTGCCGCATTGATAAAATCACTGGTTTAGATGCCAATTTTCGATTATTACCCCAGGAACCACGAACCTTACGATAAGGAAACGGAAAAAAAGATTTTCAAATACAGTCTATTAATTCCGGTTGTGATGGTAGCCTTGTTGTGGCTGGTAAAAATCATCGAAAACGCGTACGATCTGGACCTGACCACCTTCGGTATATTGCCATTAACCCTGGAAGGATTGCCCGGTATTATTTTTTCGCCATTTATTCATGCCAGTTACGACCATTTGCTGTCCAACTCCTTCCCTTTTCTGATTCTTATGTTTGCCTTGCTGTATTTTTACCGCCGCCTGGCCTACCGGATTTTTTTCCTGATTTACATTCTTTCAGGCATCTGTGTTTGGCTCGGAGGACGCGAATCGTGGCACATCGGAGCTAGCGGAATCGTTTACGGTCTGGCTTCTTTCCTGTTTTTTAGCGGGGTATTCCGGAAAGATGCCAATCTGCTTACCATCGGGATCATCGTTATTTTTCTTTATGGAAGTATGTTCTGGGGAATATTTCCGCTTAAACCCGAAATTTCGTGGGAAAGCCATTTGTGGGGCGCTGCCAGCGGATTGATGCTTGCTTTTTATTACCGTCAACAGGGACCGGTTCGTCCGGCGGCTAGCTGGGAAAATGAACCGGAAGATGAAGATGATGAAGATGATACTCCGGAAGAGGAATTTGTCGAAGATATAACCAGCGAAGCAGATCAGGAAAAAGATGATTCAGACAAGTCAGGAAAAAGTAAAGAAAATAACCCATACACAATAACCAATACCGAATATCCTGACTTTTCGTCGAAGTGACCTATGTGCCTATGTGGTTAAGGAATACCACCTCACCCAATAATTTATCGTCGCGACTGAAGGATTAGAGAAAAAATCCTAACTTTGCCATCCATATTTAACCAGGTTCTAAGACAATGATTAGCAGAAGAATAATTCGGATCAAGGTATTACAAATATTGTACGCGTTCTTTACTTCACCTGAAACATCGATCAATAACACTGAAAAAGAACTGTTTTTCAGTTTGCAGAAAACTTACGATCTGTATCATTACCTGATGTCATTGGTTATCGAAATTGAAAAGTTTGCTGAGGGTCGAATCGATCTGGGCCTTAAAAAACACCGCCCGTCCGGCGCCGATCTGGATCCGAATACCCGCTTTGTAAACAATCGGCTAATCTCGCAGTTAAAAATCAACGTCCCTCTTGCCAAATACCTCGAATCATCTAAACTCAGCTGGGTCAACGACGAAGATCTGATCCGCAAACTCTATTTTTCGCTGATTGAACAGGACTTTTACAAGGATTACATGGTTGCTGACCAGAACAGCTACACCGAGGACCGTAAATTGGTAGAAGACATCTTCAAATACCTGATTCTCGATAACGAAGACCTTGAATCGCTGCTCGAAGAACAAAGTATTTACTGGAACGACGACCTTGATTTTGTGGTCAGCATGATCCTGAAGACGTTCAAGAAATTCAAAGAAACGAGCGACGAACGCCAGGCTTTATTGCCCATGTATAAGGACGATGAAGACCGTCAGTTTGCCAAAGACCTGTACCGGAAAGTGGTATTAAACCACACCGAAAACATGGTAATGATCAAACAACACACTTTAAACTGGGACATCGAGCGGATTGCATTTATCGATAATTTAATCCTTGAACTGGCTTTAAGCGAATTCCTGTATTTCCCTTCCATACCGACCAAAGTTACCATGAATGAATACATCGAACTTTCGAAGTATTACAGCACGGAAAAAAGCCGCAACTTTATTAACGGAATGCTTGATAAGGCTTTGAAAGATCTGAAGAAAGCGAATAAAATAATAAAGGCCGGACGTGGTTTAATTGGTGAAGAAGTAGAAGAATGAGTTCCAAGTTTCAAGTTTCAAGTTTCAAGTTAAAGGCCGGATTAGTAGTTATAGTTATCGGATTACTGCTCAGTTCGTGTAACTCCGGAACAAAAAAAACGGTACCAATTAATAAATCGGTTGAAACAGGCGTCGCTATGTTTGTCTTTTCCGAAGAAATCCATAATTTTGGTTCGCTTAAGGCCGGAGAGGTCGTATCTTTCACCTTTATGTTTAAAAATGAAGGAACCAAAACACTGATCCTAACCGATGTTGATTCGGGATGTGGTTGTACAGAAGTCATTATTCCGGATAAAACCATTGAGCCGGGACAGGAAGGACGAATAGAAGTTATATACGATTCGGCAGGAGAAGTTGGGAAACAGCTAAAAACTATTACAATCACCTCGAATGCAGAACAAACAAAAAAGCAGCTTTTTATAAAGGCAAATGTAACGAACGAAGTTATCGAAATATACAGTTAAACTTAATACACTTTCAAAATGAACTACTTATTAATGGCCCAACCGGCATCTGGAGGTGCCGAACCAAATCCAATTATGACATTTCTACCACTGGTACTGATCATTGTAGTATTCTATTTTTTCATGATCAGGCCCCAGATGAAAAAACAAAAAGAACTTACAGCTTTCCGCAACAGCATTGCAAAAGGCGACAAAGTAGTTACCACAGGTGGAATTTACGGAAAAATCCTGGAATTGAAGGACAATACTGTTCTGCTTCAGGTTGACGACAATGTGAAAATCAGGGTCGATAAATCAGCTATCGTAAAAGATATGTCTGACGTTCAGACTCAAAAATAATTGAAACCGCTTGAATTAGAAAAGGACCGGCAACTTGTCGGCCCTTTTTTTATGTAAGTTTGATGCCGTGAAGACGAGTTGGATATATAAATTTTTTAAATACCTGAAAAAGGTATATTTTAAAAACGACAAGCGGGTGGCAGCTTACCTGGTTTGCATTGCCATTGCTACCGGTTTCTGGTTTCTGAACGCCCTAAGCAAAACCTACACGGTTGACATCATTGCCCCGGTCAGTTATGTCAATTTTCCGAATAACAAAACGTTGGCGAACAATTTGCCCGAAAAGTTTGAATTGACCATCAAATCTTACGGTTTTACCATTCTGCGGCGTAAGCTAAGCTTTCTCTTCGTGCCATTGGAATTCAATGTGAACGATCTGACCAGCAATCGCATGGTGGATAGCCACCGGAGCAGCTACACCTTTCCGTCACGGCAGTTTTTATCCAAATTATCCTATCAGTTATCGAATGATCTTGAAATTTTGAATATGAGTCCCGATACCTTGGTTTTTAAATTTGATAAATTAGGACAAAAACACATAAAGGTTAAACCGGTCGTTCAAGTCAATCTAAAAAAACAATACCAGATTTCAGGAGAAATCAAGACCGTACCCGATTCGGTTTTGGTAAATGGTCCGCAATCGGTCCTGGATAATTTACACTTTGTGTTAACTGAAAAAAAGCAGTTCCACCAGGTTGACAGGTCAATTCTCGAAGAAATTAAAATAAAACCGGTAAAAGAACTCTATTTTGAACCTCAATCGGTTAAAATGAATATTCCGGTTGAAGAATATACCGAAGCGCAACAATCAGTTCCTGTTGTTTTGGTCAGGAAGCCTGCTGATGTAAATGTCAAACTATTCCCGGCCAAGGTAAAAATTACGTTTCAAGTTGGATTAAACCGGTTTTCTGAGATTCATCCTGAAGATTTTAAGTTGACTGTTTCATACACCGATATTCAGAAAGGGAAACAGCGATTGAAAATTACGGCAGAATCTTCTCCTGATTATTTATATGACCTGAAAATTACTCCCGAAGAACTGGAATACCTGATTGAAAATTAAGCACAATGATTAAAGTAGGAATTACAGGTGGAATTGGAAGCGGAAAAAGCACCGTTTGCCGGATTTTCAAAGTCCTTGGCATTCCTGTTTTTGAAGCAGACAGCGTAGCCAAACAGCTGATGAATACTGATCAGCAGATCCGCGAACAATTAATTGGCTTGTTTGGATCATCTGTTTACCTGTCTGATCATACGCTCAACCGGAAATACCTGGCCGAAATTGTCTTTAAAAACCCATCTTTGCTGGCTAAACTGAATGCGATGGTGCATCCTGCCGTGGGGAAAGCTTTCGACGACTGGTACCTGATTCAGCAAGCGCCTTATGCCTTGCATGAAGCTGCAATCTTGTTCGAAAGTGGTTTTTACAAAAAGATGGACAAAACGATTGCTGTGATAGCCAACGAAAATGAACGTATTGACCGTGTAATGCAGCGCGACAAAATAAACGAAGAACTGGTCAGACAGCGCATCAAAAACCAGTTAAACGACACTGAACGAATTAAATTGGCTGATTATGTCATCAGCAACAACGATAATGAATTAATCATTCCGCAAATATTAGAAATTGACAAAAAGATAAGAACAAATGGCTAGAGTTGGTAAATGGATTACAGGTGGTTTGGGATGGGCTTTTTTCGGACCAATCGGAGGAATTTTAGGTTTTGTAGTCGGTTCGTTGTTCGACAAAGATATTTCTTTGCAAAGTGGAACTTCATATCAGCCTGGACTACAAACCACGCAGGGTGGCTATGTCATGAGTTTATTGGTGCTGGTGGCTGCGGTCATGAAAGCCGACGGTAAAATCCTGAAATCGGAACTTGACTACACCAAACAGTTTTTTATACGTTCCTTCGGGACAGAGGCAGCTGGTGAAGCCATTAAAATATTGCGCGATTTACTGAATCAAAACATTCCGGTTACTGAAGTGAGCCAGCAGATTCGCAAAAACATGGATCATCCGTCGCGCTTACAGTTGCTGCATTTCCTCTTCGGAATCGCAAATGCCGACGGACACGTTCATGAAACCGAGCATAAACTGATTGCACATATAGCCCAGCAAATGGGCATCAGCGAAAAAGATTACCAATCGATTGAATCGATGTTTGTGGCCAATACCGATGCCGCTTACAAAATCCTTGAGGTTGAACCCGCAGCAACCGACGATGAACTGAAAAAAGCCTACCGCAGGATGGCCGTAAAATATCACCCTGACAAGGTTCATTACCTGGGCGAGGACATTCAGAATGCCGCCAATGGTAAATTTCAAAAAGTGAACGAAGCCTGGGAAATCATTAAGAAGCAAAGGGGAATTGTGTAAAAAGTCGCACTTGGCAGTCACAGATAGAAGAAAAAGCTTGCAGAAATTAATTTGTAAGCTTTTTCTTCTATACACCATGAATGAGTAATCACCGCACAGGCAACTTCTTACCGGTCTGATCGAAATTCAATTCAATATTCCTGATCGTATAAAACCGGGACAAATCCGGTCTTAGCCAGATTTCAGGAGCGGTTCCCATGAATCATTCCTGAAACCAAGCCTTTAATCCTACCATTTTCGGCAAGGATAACGCCAGCCAGATGAATAACAACAAATGCATACATCAGGTATTGAACGATCTCGTGAATGTTTTTCAAACCACCGTGAATTCCGCGGGATAAGCCCAATTCACGACCAAAAGCCAACCCCAGACCAGTGAGCGCCATGCCGAAAAGCAGGATGAAGAATAACATGTAACTCCGTTTCACCAACAGATAATGACGATATCCTGCCTTATTGGGATCATCTTGTTTGGACATCAGAATAATCTTTTTCAGTCTGTTGCGTAATTTTTCTTCTTCAGGCTGGCTGATTTCGATGATTACCCTTGTCAGCAAAAGAAAGGCAAGTCCGTAACCAAACAGTTTATGTACACCCCACATTTTATCTTCATATTCGCGCGACACGGCAAAGGCCTGATCATCGGTCACAGTGACCACTTTGCTTTGGAGCTGATCCTGAACCAGCTTTACATTATCACGCTGTGACAATATGGTCGAATTAAACAATACAGTGACGATCGATCCAGTCAGGAATAAAAAAGTAAGCCAATGCCAGATGCGCAACTGTACCGAATGTGATTGAAGAAATAGTGAAGATTCAATACCTGAAGGAGTGTTTTTTTGAGCCATTGTCTCAGTTTTAAATTAGTTTCAGTATAAACAATTGTAGTAAATTATAAGTTTATAATCAAAATGTGCTCTCTCTAAAGAGTTCCTGAAAAACTATCCCATAAAATATATTCTCTTTTGACTTTTCAGATTCATTCTTGAAATTCAGAAATACTTCAGGATGCAAAAAGCACTTGATTTACCTGGTTGTTGCATAGACATTCCTTTAGATGAAAGGTTTAAAACAGAAACATCCCAGCTGCTTGAACAACCGGGATGCCTGAGTTTTTTTTCGGACAGCAGAAAATGAACCTATTTTTTTACCGAAAACTTGAAAATCGTGGTCGAATTCAACGTATCGCCCGGTTGCAGCAAGGTATTCGGGAAATTTGGATGATGTGGGGAATCCGGGTAATGTTGTGTTTCCAGACAAACGCCATTCCTGAAATTATATGGATTGCCGCGTTTCCCGATAACATTTCCTTTCAGAAAATTACCGGTATAAAGCTGAACGGCAGGTTCGGTAGTGAAACATTCCATATAACGGACTGAAACAGGTTCGTACAAACTGGCAGCGAATGTCATTTCTTTGCTGTTCTGATCTTTGTTTAAAATGTAATTATGGTCGTATCCGCCACCCATGCGCAACTGAGGCATCGGGTCTTCAATGCGTTCGCCAATGATTGCCGGAGAAACCTGACTGACCATCAGCACTTTCAAGTGCCTCCATTGCCCCGTTTTTATCGGGTGCAAATACTGAAACGATTTTAGCCCCGTAATTCGTGAGGGTAACCATAATTCCACCTTCATTTTTTAAGGTAAATGTATTTTGAAAACGGAAACGCAAAAATTTATTTGGCAATCAGAACTTCAAGAATTTTTATAAAAAAAGATGATGAATGGAGGCAAATTCAACACCATGGTTCAATTGAGAATCCATATTTATTAGAAAAATACCAGAAAGCGATATTGAATAAATAACGAACACAGAATCATTAGAAGGTCATTTTGATGGTGTAGATATTGTTATTAGCACGGTTGGTTTTACCAGAGAATATTAGGATTGAAGACTATTTGAAAGTGCCGAAAAGCAAATAATAACCTATCATAAAAAGCGTCAATCCACAGCCCCCCTGCTGGTTGACGCTTTTTAAATTTTGTCTTTTAGTTCTGAAGTGAAACAAAGGTTGGTAGAAAAATGACAAAAACCTTCAATCTCTATTTTTTCCGGAGTTAAGCTTTAAACAATTTAAAACCGTATGACAGAATAACATTCCATTTGATTTCTACCCGATATCTGAACAATAATGACTTCGTGCGAAGGATGATTTTGAGGAAGAGAAAATGTTATTTCTCCTGAATTTGCCGGTACTTTTTTTTCGGATATAACCCGTCCATCCAATTGGATGACCCGGATATCAATTTCTTTCTGAAAAGGAATTAGTGTCCTGATAAATAGTTCGCCGGTCCTGAGGACTGAAACTTCAAAATTTTTCTTGTGCTCATTAACTGGAATTGAATATACTCCAACAGGAATCCCTGGCATAACGTCGAACGGTGATATGCCTTTTACAGTAAAATAGAGCCAGGATGTACCATCAAGGCTATGCCAGTCCACTGCCCAAATGCCACCAATTCCTCCAAGGTTTTCGTTATAATGCGATACCATTCCGTCAGCGTGTATCTGTTTTCGTATTTCTTCGAACAAAAAAATACTTCCCTGGCCTCCGGCTGCGATGTACGAAAGTGTTCCTTCAATCCAAACGGCCAGGGGGACGATACCATCCATTCCAAAAGATGCACCATTTCCATGCGTGTAAAGTACCTTCCCCGCGAGTGAAAGGGCATCGAGTCCCATTTGTGTTTCTCCTTTCTGAAACAGGTAATACGACATCCAGGTATTGGCAAAAAGAACGATACGGTCCGAATACGTGGCTTCGCGCCAGGAGCGCAACTGCGAATCCCAGCCATGAGTGATTATATAACTGAGCAAGCTGTTCGCACGACTGTCATCACCCGATTCGTACAGACTCAGGATGGCAGCCGCATAAGCCTCACAACTGGATACCTCAGACTTAGCGCCGGTTTGTGGATTTATGGTGAGGAATTTCCCATCAGGCATAATGAGGTTCTGAAGGAATTTTAGTCCATTTTCAAGAGCCGCCTTAACACGCACATCGCCGCTCTTTTTGAAATAGGCCTGCAAACCGGTAATAATCCAGGGGAAATCACCCATCCAAACTGTGCCATCAGCCTCCCTGAGAACCAGAATAGCGCCTGTTTTTGAATTCCATGCACGGGGCCAGTATCTTTCAGGCTGTTGATTAGATGAAAGGAATAGTGCAAGCTTTTCAGCGGCAACTGCGGCGGTATTGCCAGGCACTCCTTGTGTCCAGTTGCCTTCCATACTGAGCGCTTTCAGTGCCAGGCCTTGCCCGTATAACCACGAACTGCCATCCTGTGTCCAGGTAGTAAGAAGTCCGGTAGATTGTTGCCTGTTTATAATCGCACTGATGGCATTTTCTTTTATAGTTACAATCCGCCGCATTGATAAATTCGCGGGAAGTAGCACGTTCCCAATTGGCCATTTTGGTTCCAACCAATTGATAAATACTCACAGAGCCCTTGTCGGAACTAACATACTGATCAGAAGCCTGTGCATACACGGCAAGTGATATTACCCGCACCTTGCTCCAATCCATAGAGGCGGAATTTTCAAATTGTTTTTTGGATGCCGAAATTTTTTCAGCCCATCGGTTAAGTCCCGCCAGTCCATCCCAGCGTACAACGGCCTGGTGCGTGCCGTCTTCAAATTTCAGTTCAAAGCCAACATAACCGTTATTCGGCATGCCTTTCAGGTTGAAACCAAAGAGATCGTAATCTTCGAGAGAGATGGCTTGGGGGAGTGAAAGGTAACATTGTGCCCATTTATACCGATTTCCTGTGCCAAAAGTCCAGTTTAGCTTTAATGTATCTCCACTGGCTGTAACAATACTCTTATCTCCAAGTCCGGCATTCGGGACATTAGTGATCCAGCCGGATGAATTATTAAAGGTTGATTTCGGCACAAGTTCCACACCGCTCCATCCAAGTGTAAAAGACTGGGCAATCAGCAAGAAGGAAAATTGCATGAAAACAAAAATCAAAATCGTGACCTTGTGACCCGTGGTGAATATTCGTTTCATACTGCTGGTAGCCTTGGTTTTGTTTTGCAAAAGAACAAGTGTAAAGCTAATGAATATTAGGAAAGTATGTTGATTTTGATCAGCGAAACTGTTTACATCAACTCTTACAAACCATGCCGGTGCAGTGTGTTTTTGTCGGCAAATAAGACCTAAATTTCAATAAAAAAGAGTCAACCCACAGGAATATCCTGCTGGTTGACTCTTTTGAGTTTTAAGAAACATTTGGCGAATTAGTGAAGTTTTAGTATTTTCGTGAACTAAAGATACGAATATTTAAGATGTTTAGTTCACAAAAAGAAAATAGTAAGCTGGTTTTGGCAATTTATAAAGATGTTCGAACGATTTTCCGCTTGAATGATATTGCTATGCTCACCGGCGAAACCAATTCCCAATCTCTGAGCAAAAAATTAAATTACCATGTTCGCACCGGCAAGTTGCAAAATCCACGAAAAGGTGTTTATGCCAAACCGGCTTATAATATGGAAGAACTAGCTTGCACCATTTATACTCCTTCGTATATTTCATTGGAATACGTTCTACAAAAGGCCGGAATTGTATTTCAGTTCGATTCGCGTATTTCGGTTGTTAGTTACCTGAGCCGAAGCATCGAAGTAGAAGATCGAACCTATGTGTTTCGTAAAATTAAGGGGGAAATCCTGGTGAATACAACTGGGATCATCAGACAAAACAACCAGGTAAACATAGCCACTGCGGAACGGGCATTTTTAGATTTACTTTATCTCAACGCTGATTATTATTTCGATAATCTGAATCCTTTGAATAAAGATCTTGTTTATAAAATCTTACCCTTGTATCAGTCAAAAACTTTGTTCATACGGGTAAATAAAATTCTTCCAAAATGATGGATATAAACCGGCATAAGTTCTTTTTGGTCCAGATTCTGAAAGACATTTACTCGGATATTGAACTTGCCAATTGGTTAGGGTTTAAAGGAGGTACTGCTCTTATGTTTTTTTACGGCCTGCCACGATTTTCGGTTGATTTGGATTTTAACTTGCTCAATACGGAAAAGCTTGATGGAGTTTATGAAAAAGTGCGTAATATTCTTCTAAAATATGGGACGATAACTGATGAAGCAAAGAAATTTTACGGACCAATATTAGTTTTGGATTATGGAGTTGGTGAACGAAAATTGAAAGTGGAAATTTCTATCCGTGAGTTCGACAACCATTATGAAATAAAAAACTTACTCGGTATCAACATGAAGGTATTGGTGCCGGCTGATATGTTCTCCCACAAACTTTGCGCCTTGCTTGATAGAACTGTTTTAACGAACCGTGACATTTTCGATTGCTGGTTCTTTATGCAAAAGCAAACGCCAGTCAACAAAAATATTGTTGAATCCCGCATGGGAATGACTTATTCCGATTACCTTCAAAAATGCATAGATACTCTTGATTCGATGAACGATAAAGGATTGTTGCAGGGTTTAGGCGAATTAATGGATAACGACCTGAAAAATTTTGTCCGTTCCAAACTGAGGACGGAGACAATTGGGTTATTACGATTCTATAAAGATTTTTCCATACTTTCATAACAATTCCACCAAAATTCACCAATAAAAAAGAGCCAACCCACAGACACCATCTGCCGATTGACTCTTTTGAGTTTTACAGAATACGGAGATTCTTATTTCATTCCAAATTCTATCAGTTCGCCCAACTTCAGGTATTTGGCATACAAAGCCTGGTATTGGACTGCATTTTCGGCGATTGGGAAATAGGTCATTTCGAAACCGCCACCCATTTTATTCTGGGCTTCCGAAATGTTTGGATAAACGTCGGCAACCACAGCTGCTGCCATCGCAGAACCCAGTGCACAAGCCTGTTCCGACCGCGCAACTTTAATAGGCATATTCAAAACATCACAAACAATCTGCATCACAAAAGGTGATTTTTTAGCCACACCACCCAATGCAATTACGCCATCGATGCGAACGCCTTCACTTGTAAACCGATCGATAATTGCTTTCGAGCCAAAAGCAGTTGCTTCAACCAAAGCGCGGAAAATACGTGGAGCATCCGATCCGAGGTTTATTCCGGAAATCACTCCTTTCAGGTTTTGATTGGCATCCGGAGTACGGCGTCCATTCATCCAGTCGAGCGCCACAATGCCGCTATCCTCAATCGGGATTTGTTCGGCAGCTTTGGTGAGTTCAGGAATAATGCGCGAAGAAATTTCATCGATCATTTTAGCTTTGGTCCCTTCATCGATTAGTGTACTGCTGGAAATAATCTGTTCAGACGGCCACAGCAAAACATTTTTAAACCAGGCATAAATGTCGCCAAAAGCCGATTGCCCGGCTTCCATTCCCAACATTCCGGGAACGATTGAGCCGTCAACCTGTCCGCAAATACCGCTGATCAGTTTGTCGCCCACTTCTTCCATTGGGGCAATCAGCATGTCGCAGGTAGAAGTTCCCATCACCTTGCTCAGGTAATAGGGTTCAATTTCGGCGCCTAAAGCTCCAAGGTGAGCATCAAAAGCCCCTACCCCAACCTTTACTTTGGTTGATAAGCCAAGTTTTGCAGCCCATTCCGGAGTTAAAGTTCCGGCTGAAATATCGCAGGTGTATGTTTCTTTAAATAAACGGTCTCTCAAACCACTCAAAAGCGGATCAAGTTTAACCAGGTATTCTTCGGTTGGCAGACCGCCGAAAGCTTCGTGCCACATGGCTTTGTGACCAGCCGCACAACGTGAGCGTTTCAAGGTTTTGGGATTGGTATTTCCGGTCAGGATAGCCGGGATCCAGTCGCAATGTTCAACCCAGGAATAAGAGGCACGGTAAACACCGGCATCTTCACGGATCACATGCAACAGCTTGGCCCAGAACCATTCCGAAGAATAAACTCCGCCTTCAAATTTGGTGAAATCGATGGCCCACTCTTTGGATAACCGATTGATTTCATCGGCTTCCTTAACACCGGTATGGTCTTTCCAAAGCACAAACATGGCATTCGGATTTTCTTCAAATCCGGGAGTTAACGACAGTGGTGTCCCTTTTTCGTCAACTGCAACCGGTGTCGATCCGGTGGTGTCGACAGAAATTCCGACAATATTTTCAGCAACTCCGGTAGGGGCCAGCTTCAATGCCTCAACGATGGTGTATTCCAGACCTTCCAGATAATCTTTAGGGTGCTGGCGAAACTGGTTGTTCGGCGCGTCGCAGTACAACTGTTTTTTCCAGCGGGGATATTCGAAAACCACGCTGGCTACTTCTTCTCCGTTTTCAACATTCACGATCAATGAACGAACCGAATCGGTACCATAATCTAATCCAATGGTGTATTTTGCCTGACTCATTTTTATATAGTTTGAAGTTGGTAATTCGAATTTCAATATTGTACGTTTGTTCTGAAAGTCATTTTGAAATATCAAGGTAAATTTAACACTTGTCTTTACATCTCAAGGCTCAAATTCCATTATTTAGCTTCATCTTAAACTAAAATTAGCAGTTTCAACTAGTGAAAAGGAAGTGAAGCCGGAAATTGAAAATTTCAGGTCTTAAATATTTCGGTTGAACGTAACAGTATGATTTGAATTCATAGGATTTTACAGTCCGGATTTATTTTTTGAACCCATAAACAAATGCTTTCTGAAAGCGTTATTTATATGTCGTAAAACACAAAATTAATTTCAGATGTGGATTTAACAATCCTTCAAGAAATAAAATATGCCAGTAAATATTCCGGAAACGGCGCAAAAACGAATAGTCATTATCGGTGCAGGTTTTGGCGGCTTAAAATTGGCTCAAAAGCTAATAGGATCGGGTTACCAGATCGTACTCATCGATAAAAACAATTACCACCAGTTTCAGCCTTTGTTCTATCAGGTTGCCAGTGCAGGAATCGAACCTAGTTCCATTCTTTTTCCACTCCGGAAAATATTCCAGAAACAAAAAGATGTGTATATCCGTGTAACTGAGGTTTTCTCGGTTGACTACGAAAAAAAAGAATTACATACCAGTCTGGATACTGTTTGGTATGATTACCTGGTCATCGCTTCAGGCGTCAATTCCAATTTCTTCGGAATGAAAAATATGGAAGAATACGCTATTCCTATGAAATCAATTTCTGAAGCAATGGGACTTCGGAACAGGCTTCTGCAAAGTTTCGAGAAAGCTGTTACCCTGCGCGATCAGAACGATAAAAAAGCATTGCTCAATGTGGTGGTTGTGGGTGGTGGTCCAACCGGAGTTGAAGTTGCGGGCGCCATTGCTGAAATGAAAAAATTCGTTTTACCCAAAGATTATCCCGATCTGAATTTTGATCACATGCAGATTAATCTGGTGGAGGGTTCAGGTGCGTTATTGGCTGTTATGTCGAAACATGCTTCCGAAAAAGCGCTGTTTTATCTGAAAAGACTGGGAGTAAATGTATTGCTGGATTCGAGAGTTACTGATTATGATGGAACCACTTTGAGTTTGGGTGACGGACAAAAAATAAGAACGAAAACTGTAATATGGGCCGCCGGAATCAGTGGTGAAATTCCGGAAGGAATACCAGCCGAATCGATTGGTCGGGGAAGGCGTTTGGTCGTTGACGATTATAACCGGATAAAAGGGTTTGAGGATATTTATGCAATTGGCGATGTATCTGTCATGGTAACGGCAGATTATCCAAACGGCCACCCTCAGGTTGCACAGGTCGCCATTCAACAGGGAAGAAACCTTGCCCGGAATTTCATCTCCATGAAAAACAAAGCTCAACTGAAACCTTACAAGTATATCGACCGTGGCGCTATGGCAACGATCGGACGGAACAGGGCTGTTGCCGACTTACCTTTTGTGAAATTCAGCGGATTTATTGCCTGGCTTACCTGGATGTTTGTACATTTGATGGCCATTGTAGGAGTTAAAAACCGGTTGCTGATTTTCATCAACTGGATGTGGAATTACCTGACTTATGACCAATCGCTGCGATTAATCCTTTGGGCAACCAGGAAGAAAAACACAGCCACTCCCCTCGCCCCGAACGAATAAAAAGTAATGCCGTCAAATGATTTCTTTGCCGGTCAGCACTTTTTGCAAGGCGGAATAGGCCACATTTAAGCCACCCAAATCAGCAATATTTTCACCCAATGATAATTCACCGTTTGCTTTCAGGGTATCGGGCACAGTAAAATTATTGAATTGAATTTCTTCTGATAATGAACGAAGCACTGGAAATCTTTCCGGAGGGACTTCATCCTGATAAAAGAAACAGATTCTTTTGCTGTATAAAATCATGGAAGAGATTCGTACTGACATTAGTACGAAAATACCCATAGATAGTCTTTGACTCGAAGGAATGATTGATAATTATCTCATCACCTCTTCAATTTCATCCGGAGTAACCGGAATTCGGTCGCCAATAATTTCACATCCTGATTCAGTAATCAAAATATCATCTTCCAGGCGGATTCCACCAAAATCGAGGTAATCAGCCAAACGATCAAAATTGATAAAATCGGTATTTATCTTTTCAGCTTTCCACTTTTCAATCAATGCCGGGATAAAATAAATTCCGGGTTCATTGGTAATCACAAAACCTGGCTGAAGTTTCCTTCCCATCCGTAGATAGGCTGTCCCGAACTGATCAACTGGCCGAATTTCATCATCATAGCCCACGTAGATCTGGCCCAGATCTTCCATATCATGAACATCAAGGCCCAACATGTGCCCCAATCCATGTGGCATGAATAAAGCATGTGCACCATTTCGGACTGCATCATGTACATCACCTTTCATTAATCCAATTGCTTTTAATCCGGAAGCAATAACTTCAGCTGCGGCCAGATGAACTGACAAATAAGTTGAACCTGGCTTGGTTAATTCGCGTCCCCGGTTGTTTGCTGCCAATACGATCTCGTAAATTTCGCGTTGTTTTGGTGTGAATTTTCCACTGACAGGAACAGTCCGGGTAAAATCGGAAGCATAATGAGAACCAAGCTCAGCACCGGCATCAACAAGCAGTAAACGTCCGTTCTGTAGAGTTTTTGAATGGTCATGATTATGAAGAGTTTCGCCATTCTGCGATAAAATAACCGGGAATGAAACCATTCCACCGCCGGAATTGGCGATTCCTTCAATGGTTCCGGCAATGGTTTGTTCCCATACACCAGCTCGGGCCATTTTCATCGCTGTTACATGCATTTGATAACCAACCGCGCATGCCTTCCTTATTTCTGAGATTTCCTGTTCTTCCTTTACCGACCGCAAACTAATGATTGATTTGATCAATTCTACTGAGGAATAGGCTTTCAATTTTGAAACAGAAATACCCAGCAAATCAGATAATAACAATTTATTTTCAGCACGGTATGGTGGCAAAAAATGAACTTTCCGGCCTGACGAAATCGCTTTTTCAATTCTATCCTGAAGATTTTTAAAAGGTTCAGTTTTTAATACGCCAACTTGAGAAGCTTTCTCCCTGAGAGCAATCTGTGGCCCCATCCAAATGACATCCTCAATATCGACATCATTGCCAAAGATGATAACTTCACCCGAATCTACATCAATTACACCGGCAAGATTCTGAAAATCAAGGCCGAAAAAATACAAAAATGAACTATCCTGTCTGAAATAATAGGAATTATCAGCATAATTCATTGGCGAATCACCGTTCCCCAAAAGCAGGATAATGCCATTCGAAATTTTCTGCGTTAACTGCTGACGGCGTCCAATATAGGTTTCACGATTAAACATGTACAAAAGATTTAAGAATAATTTTGTGAAAGATATACAAAAATACCTTTTCCAAAAATGATTTACCAACGTGAATGTTGAGCATCAAAAATTGCTGAAAATCGTACTGAAAAATTCAAACCGGCTTACAAATATTCCGTAAAACATAATGACCTAAAACTTTATATCATGGAAAATAATTTAATAACTTATCTGAATAAAAGGCTGCACCAACACGATACAAAATATCCGGCAGCCAATACTCCACCCGGACCGGTAATTTGTATTTCGAGAGAAGTTGGATGTGGGGGCGTTAATATTGCCAATTTGCTTGCTGTTGAACTGGATCTACATTGTTTATTCAAAAAGTGGAAAGTGCTGAGTAAGGAAATTCTACAGGAAAGTGCCCGCGAATTGGACATGGATCCTAATAAACTCAATGATTACATGAAAGAAGGGGACCGGACCCTCTTTGATGATATTTTGACTGCTTTCAGGGAGAAAAGATACAAAAGCGACCGAAGAATCAGCAAAACCCTAATTGATCTGATGTCAAGTTTTGCCAACGATGGTTACTGTATCATAGTTGGGCGTGCCGGACATATCATTAGCCGGGATATTGAAAAATCGTTGCTTGTTAGACTAACTGCACCGCTTGAATGGCGGGTTAAACAAATTATGCAGAAAAACAGCCTGGCTATCAGGGAAGCCGTTGAATTTATAGAAAAAACTGAAAAGGAAAGAGAGAATTTCCGCAAACACATTGCTGGCGACCTGGCAAAAGCAGATGAATTTGACCTTACAATCAACCTTTCCAGATTCAGGATTAATGATGTTATTTCTTTGATCCGTTTCACAGCACAAACCAAAGGACTGTTCGAAATGAATAAAAGTAAAGTTGACGTATTTTGAAATTTCAAGTTTCAGGTTCGAAACTCTAAATACCTGGAATTTGAAATTTGGAACTTGAAATTTACTTCAGCCATTTATCCAGCCATTGTTTAAATACCCTTTGCCAAAGAATCCCATTCTGAGGTTGTAATACCCAGTGGTTTTCCTCTGGAAAAATGAGCATTTGGGCAGGAACACCCCGTAAAACAGCAGCATTATAAGCTGCCATACCCTGAGACGCGAGAATTCGGTAATCTTTCTCTCCGTGAATAACCAGGATCGGAGTATCCCATTTGTCAACAAACAAGTGCGGAGAATTGGCGTAAGATCGTTGTGCAACAGCATTGGTTTTATCCCAGTATGGTCCGCCTAAATCCCAGTTTACAAACCACATTTCATCCGTTTCGAGGTATTGTTGCTCAAGGTTAAACATCCCGTCATGGGCAATAAATGCTTTGAATCGCTTTTCATGATGACCAGCCAGCCAATAAGCCGAAAAACCGCCATAACTGGCGCCTATACAACCCAGTTTGTCCTTGTCAACGAAAGGTTCTTTGGCTAATTCGTCAATAGCCGAAAGGTAATCTTTCATATTTTGCCCACCATAATCGCCACTTATTTGTTCCAGCCATTCCTTCCCGAAACCTGGCAACCCCCGTCGGTTTGGTGCCACCACAATGTATCCGTTGGCAACCATCTGCTGAAAATTCCAACGGTACGACCAGAACTGGCTTACTGTTCCCTGTGGCCCACCCTGACAATACAGAAGCGTTGGATATTTCTTATTTGGATCAAAATGAGGCGGATAAATCACCCAAACCAGCATTTGTTTATTATCGGTCGTTTTTACCCAGCGTTCTTCTACTTTTCCCATTTCCAGCTGATCCAAAAGTTTTTTGTTTTGAAATGAGAGTTCGGTTTCAGCTCCGGATTGAGGGTCAATCGTATAAATTTCGTCGGGTTTGCTCATCGAATGTTTGACACCGACAAGCTTATCCTTTGCTTCGGCAACAAAAGCATAATCCTGAATACCGGTGGTTATCTGTGCAATCTTTTTGTCAGCCAAATCAACACGATAAATCTGAGTCAATGCATGCCAGCAACTCACAAAATAAATAGATTTACTGTCGGAGCTCCAACTCAAACCGCTTGAGTTCTGATCAAAACCAGACGAATAATCCATTTTTTCGCCGGTCTCCAGATTCATCACGAACAAGCGGTTTTTATCGGCTTCGTAACCATCACGCTCCATGCTTTCCCATGCCAGCCATTTCCCATCGGGCGAGAATACCGGATTCTGGTCGTAACCCAGCATCCCTTTGGTTTTATTTTCGGTTTGTTTTGTTTCTATGTTGTAGAAATAAATATCGGAATTCGTTGAAAGTGCATATTCTTTCCCGGTTTTTTTACGACAGGTATAAGCCACTGTTTTCCCATCCGGACTCCAGTCCAATTGTTCCATACCGCCAAAAGGTTTCATAGGACTTTCAAAAGGTTCGTCTTTCAGAATATCTACTTCATTCTCAATTTTCCCGTCTTTCAAATCGGCAATAAACGGATGAGGTACCGTTTGTACCCATTCATCCCAGTGTTTATACATCAGGTCTGTTTCCAGATGAGCACTGGCTTTCGGTAAATCAGGAAATAAATCATGAATATCCTGACCAATTTTAACATCAGCAGAATAAAGAAGATGGGAACAATCGGGCGAATACTTAAATCCGGTAATTCCGTTTTTAACCTGCGTTACCTGAACCGGATTACTTCCGTCGGTATCCATTTCCCATAGTTGAGTGTCACCGGCTTTTGAAGATAAAAATCCGATTTTCTTTCCATCCGGCCTCCAGCCTGCTGAAGATTCTTTCTCTAAAGTTTCAGTCAGTTTTACCGGATCACCTCCAGATACCGGAATGGTAAACAAATCTCGGAAGGATTTATTTTCTTCAATGTTGTAGTTGGTAACTGAATACAAAACGGTGTTGCCATCAGGTGAAACCTGAGGTTCGCCAATCCGTTCAAAACTCCATAGAACTTCAGGAGTCATAATATCTGACGCGAGTTTTGGAACTTCAGGAATCGGATTTTTTGTCATTTCTTTTGTCGCTTTCGGGTTTGAACATGAAAACATTACGGCTACAAAACCGAGCAAATAAATAAATTTCTTCATGCTGTTCAGATTAATTTTTGATCGAGGCTGTGAAAGTAAGTAATGTCATGGAATTAAAAAATGAAAAGCACCTGTTATTAACTAACAGATGCCTTTCTACATTATCGAATTGATTGAAACAGTAATTAATACTTATATTCTCCGGTGTATTCAAAATCGTCACCACCAAATCCTTTGGCAATAACTTTAAACGGTGTACTTGTTTTACCCTGAATTTTGAGGGCATTCAAATCAAAGGTAACTATGGCCGAAAGAGGAATTTGTTCAGTGTCGCCATTGGTGTTATGCCTTAATTCCAGGATAACAGGTCCGCTCTCAGTATTGATAACTCCGGGTTGCTTAACCAGGTTAATGTAATGGATTTTACTTCCTCCCTTGTATAGCAACTCAAAATTCAACATATTGTTTTTAATCCACTTGTCTTTAACCAGAATTGGATCATTCCCAATGCTATCTTCAATTTCGGGAGTAATATCCAAAATACCTTTGTAAAGAATTTTTCGAAGCGAATTAATTTTCACATAATACTGTTCATCATGATTGGGATTATCCTTATTACCCAGAATGGTAAAATTTGTCAATACCCGATCATTGTTTTTTAAATCACGCCACAGCAAGGAAGAAGTTGCCGGAAAAAGAATTTCACCATCATCCATCACAATGGTAAATGATCCGGACCCACTATTTTCATGGACCAAACCATAACCGACCCAGGCATCGCGGTATGAGTATCCATCATGGTGCATGTCGCAACTCGAAAACAAGCTGAACAGTATGCCCATCATTAAAATAAACACTATTCTTTTCATTTTACTCTAATATTTACAGGTTATTTCAATCACTAATTCTTTAGCCATATTCGAAAAAGGTTACTTTGACATTATAGATATAGTAAATTCTTATTCGAACTGTTTATTCAAAAGATTCAGTAAAGTGTAATTTGGTTGCGTTGGATATTATTTTTTTCAGAAAATATTTATCTATTCTAAAAAAATATTTTTGGCATAACAATTGACAGATCACATTCATATATTTACATACTTTAATGCAACTTAATTTCAAATAAATTGCAGAAGGATATCAAACAAGAAATAAAAATACAATTAATTAAATATCTATTAGTTATGAAACAACTCTTTTTAATCGTAGCCGTGTTTACCATCATTTTATCTGCCTGCGGAAATCAAAAAAAGGAAAACGATGGGAATACTAAAACGATCAACTCTTCTTTGAAAACCAGCGATTCAGGTGGGACTGAGAAACTGACGAAGGAACTATTCATTCAAAAAGTATGGGATTACACGAATTCACCAAAAGATTGGAAATATTTGGGTAGCAAACCTGCTATTATTGATTTTTATGCCGATTGGTGTGGTCCATGCAAAATTGCCAGTCCAATTCTGGATGAAATCGAAAGTGAATATGCCGGCAGAATACTGGTTTACAAAGTAAATACTGACCAGGAACGAGAATTGGCACAAGTATTCGGGATAACCGGAATTCCTGCATTCCTTTACATTCCTGCCACCGGAAAACCGGTCATGATGTCAGGAATTGGTCAATCAAAGGAAGAAACCAAGAAAATGTTTATTGAGAATATTGAAAAATACCTGTTAGTTAAGAAGTAGTTAAGAATGAGGGGGTACGTGATGGAACTGAACTCCCAGTTCTAAAACAGAAGACCCCGGAATCACTTCCGGGGTCTTCTGTTTTTACTCGAACGAATGAGCTTAACTATTTTACACTTTCCAGGGTAATGGTTTTGGTTGGCTGATCGCAAACTTCGGTTGGTCCCCAGTATTGAATTGGTCCAGGATATACAAACGATGTTTCAATGGCCCATTTTTCACGGTTCGCTACCAGATATTTGAATGGCGCGCTATCCAGTTCAACCAGTGCTTTTTGAATTACTGCTTTCATGTGCCCGTGACGACGTTCCATGTTCATCATCATGGTTACCGGTACTCCCCCTGCAATCCATTCATCTGCGGGTGCAGTCAAATTTCGGACCGACGACATGTATCCGGTCTTGCCTTCTGCAATCAGGAATGAAGCATTGTAACCCAATGAATAACAATAATCTGCATCGAAATTAGATGGTGCCGAGCAACGACCTTCGTATCCGAAAAAGTGGTACTGAGTTCCAAACTTGCCACTGAATTTACCTGCTTTTTTCATTTCCTTCAGGCGGCTCTTGACCATTTCCCCCAACAGTTTTTCAGTTTCAATCAGTGATACCTGCACATTTCCATGTGGGTCGCGGTCTAAAGTCAACTGATCGGCAATTCCGTTAGGAAGCAAGGTATATACTTTTGCTGATTGAGCAGATAAAATTCCAGCGACAAAAGCACGTCCTTCCGTCTTACTGGTGAATGATTTGAATTTCTTTTCTGTCTCTGAACCTTCAGCAAGCAAATCATTTAATTCCGAAATCAGCGATTTCATTTCCGGGACAAATTCAACCAGGCCTTCAGGAATTAAAGCTACGCCAAAGTTATCGCCATTAGCAGCTCGTTTGGCAACGATACCGGCCATATAATCAACGATTTCGCCTAAAGTTTGCTTTTTGAGTTCCACTTCTTCCGAAATCAGGGTGATGTTGGGTTGGGTCTGTAAAGCACATTCCAAGCCAATATGAGATGCTGAACGCCCCATCAGTTTTATAAAGTGCCAGTATTTTTTGGCAGAATTGGCATCACGCTCGATATTTCCAATTAATTCAGAATACACTTTTGTGGCCGTGTCGAAACCGAAAGAAGTCTCGATCATGTCATTTTTCAGATCACCATCGATAGTTTTAGGACAACCGATGACCTGAATACCAGTATTCTTGGCTGCGTAATATTCGGCCAAAACGCAGGCATTGGTATTGCTATCGTCACCGCCAATAATCACAAGAGCGTTAATCTTTAGTTTTTTCAAAATCTCAGTACCTTTATCATACTGAGCAGTTTCTTCGAGTTTGGTACGACCCGAACCAATGATATCGAATCCGCCAGTGTTGCGGTATTCGTCAACGATGTCAGCAGTCAGCTCGACATATGAATGGGCGACCAGACCGCCAGGGCCACCTAAAAATCCATATAGTTTACTGTCAGGATTAATATTTTTGATACCATCGAAAATACCTGAAACAACATTGTGACCGCCCGGAGCCTGTCCTCCTGAAAGGATAACACCAACATTTACTGCCGGATACGCTATTTTATCCTTGCTTGCCTCGAAAGTAACGAGAGGCATGCCATAAGTATTGGGAAAAAGTTCCTTTATTTCATTCTGATCAGCAATAGATTGGGTTTTTTCACCTTCAACCAGTTTTACTGATGATTTCAACGAGTTAGGAAGTTTTGGCTGATATTTAGCCCGTTCTGCTTGCAATGCACTGATGGTCATAGTTAAATATGTATTAATTCGATTTATCCTTAAAAAAACCGATTCAAAAATAAACTAAAACCATGATTTTGATTTCAGATTAAAAGCATATTCAACGAATTTAAAGTAAATTTAAACCGCTTGCCTCATCCAATCAAAAAATCGGCCACATTGCCTAAAGTACTGGCTGTTCCTTTGTACAACTCGCTGTATTTACAGCGTGAACAGGTCACCACAGTGAATTTCTTATTTTGAATATCAAAAAATCTTGAAAAACCTTTTCCGGTGGTACGGATTTCGTCCAATTCAGACTGTGTGTTACCACATTTCGGGCAATGATATTTACTTTGTTGCATGGTTAATAAATTAAAGTATAGATTCAATTTTTAAATCGTAAATCACCCTTTTTCGGAAACATTTTGTACCATAAATAGTTTCCGATCGGGATACTTTCTAAGAAGATTCGACGACCTTGATAGAGCTACGAACCTCAAATTTACTACTGCCCCGGTGACTATTTACAAAATAGTACTTAGCTGCTTTTGTTCTTCTTCCATGGCTAAAGTTAATTGAGTAGGGATTTTATATTCTTTACCGTTTGGAGTAAGTTGAGACTCATTCAAAATAATCCTCGATTTCATGTCAGGATTAGAAATACTGTTTTCAAATTTAACATTCGACAACAACGCTTCGTAAACTGCATTTCTGTTTGTTTCCTTACCCCCTACATGGTAAAAATGTTCCTTTGTAGATATAGAACAATCTTTCCATATAGAAAATACATAATCATTTGTTCTATATTTATTACTTAACCATGTTGAGAGAATGAACCTGGCATTTGAATTATTTAAGCCTTGATTTAAAGTTATTTCTTCCTCTTCTGACCAAGAATCAAAATAGTCCACATGTCGACCAATATACGGTGGGTCTGAATAAACTAAATCATTAAATCTTATTTCTTTTAAGGTTTCTTTAAAATCTTGGTTTTTGAATTCATAATCACCAAAATCAATTATTTGTGAAATGTTTTCCACTTGATTTGTGATCTTAGTTATTAAAGATTGAGCAAAACGATTCGGTTTTTTACAAAAAGGAACATTAAATCCACCCTTTCCATTAAATCTCATCATCCCATTAAAACATGAGCGACTCAAAAATAAAAAATCAAGCGGATGTCCATCAGAATTAAACCTTTTTCGTACTTCATAATAATATTGACCATCAGACTTTAAAAGTTTTTCTCCTTCCTCTGTCAAATATTTCTTTACTAGGCCAGATGTTATTTCTTTGGATTGTAACGCCTTATAAAAAGTAATTAGGTGAGGATTGCTATCACATAAAAGCGCCTTCTTAGGACGGATATTAAATGCCACAACTCCAGTTCCCATAAAAGGCTCTACCCACCTTTCAAATTGAATATCTTCAACATTAGAAGAAATCCATTCAACCAGTTTCGTTTTTATTCCTTGTGATTTTATCGGTGGTACAAATACTCTCATCGTTTTCTCCTTTTTGCCCCTTTAGTAACAACTTGAGAAAACAGATCAGTTCTACCCTTAAATTCAAGAAATTCCCAAATACTGGAAACCTTTATCGTTTTACCATCTTTTATCATAGTGGCAGTTCCGTAATTCATCCAATACTCATCAAACCAGTCTTCTCCAAGTTTACAAAAAACACCATTGCCAGTTTTTAAATCATCTATATCTTTTATTGAGCCAATGTTTGCAGTATTTCCAGACCCTTGACTATCGCTTGCTATTTTCCATTTTGGAGCAGCAAAGAAGTCGAAGTCTTTAATCACAGAGGTAATTGACTTTAGACTCTCTACCTTAGTGATTTGCCGTTCTTTGTTCGGGTCATTTCCATTTCCATGTTGTTCTTCGAGTTCATTGACTTTGAATATCTCTGTGTCTGATAAATCATCAATAAAATCTACTCTCGTATAAATTATCCCTAAACAGTAATGTCCTAAATATTGGTTATATGGAAATTGAATGTTTTTAGCCTTATCTCTTTCCTTAAAGTAACCACCATGACTTCCAAGGGTAAAACCAGCTGATTTATTACTTCTACGAAAGGTTATTTTTAAATCAACGGCAAATTTGATTTTATCATCTAGTTTATGAACAAAGGTTAAGTCAGGATAATAGTTTTGATGCGTTGCTAATACAATTTTGTATCCTGCTCTTTCAGCAAAACGTAGTATTTCAGGGAAGATATGTATTTCAAGTATTTTTGAAACGATTTTAGTGTCTGAAGAAATAGTATATATGTTTTTATAAACATCAATAAACCCTTTAATTGTCCAATCTCCTGTATCTGTTGAAACATATTGTTTTAGCTCATCAACAAATATATTTAAAGCTTTTTCAAACTCAATTTTATATTCCTCCATTAATATCCATCTTTTAATTGTTGTAATTTACAAAGATAACAAATCACCTATCAATTCTGAGCATTCAATCACATTTGCGTCGAAACGAATAATGAGTTTCAAGATGTTTTTTCTGTTAATAATACTGAACTCGGTCAATTATTTGCTTTTATATTTTTTTATGTAAGTTTGACGGCATTTATTCGTTCTCCACTTCCGGTTCTGAGTTTGTTGTTTTTTCAACAGTTCGACGTGCATCACTGAGTGACTTGGTGATAATCCATTCAATCTGTCCGTTTGCACTGCGGAATTCCTGTGCTGCCCATTTTTCAATGGCATCATACACATCAGGAT
The DNA here is from genome assembly GCA_030684645.1 of Bacteroidota bacterium. GTDB lineage: Bacteria > Bacteroidota > Bacteroidia > Bacteroidales > Prolixibacteraceae > Aquipluma. The sequence continues at coordinate 54,992 of JAUXUF010000016.1, forward strand.
CGATACGAAGCATAAATGTTTTTTTCTTTGCCATAACTTCACACTCTCAATTTTCTCATTTCAAAATCATTACGAACATTATTCTTATTTTGTCTTCATCATTTCATCCATTGCATACGTGATTGCCTGCGAACGCTGGGTGCCAAACAAAACTTTCTTTCCGTTAGTCAGATAAAGCTGTAACCCGATATTTCCGTTCACATTGTATGCTTTACCCCATTTCCGACCAATTCCACGACGGATTCCCCATCCGCCATAATCCAGAATCGGACTGTATTTCCGGATTTCAAACCGTTGAATTTCACTCTTTGAAATAAGTTTGTTTTTAAAAATCACTGGGAAAAACCGGTAATGAATTCCTTCCTGGTCAATCCAAACTTCGAGTTTCAGCGAGAAAAAAATCCAGATCGAAACGCATAAAACAATGAAAACGACAATCATGACAACATTGGGTGCGGGGCTATCTCCAACTTGAATACCTTTAATAATCTGCTGATAAAGGGTATAAATGCACATGATCATTGCCGGAACAGTGGCGGCCAACATTAGAACGATGTACCACCACTGCCTGAATTGCTGTGATTCCTTATAGAATATCTTATTCATCCTTCTTACTGATAAAGTGTTCCGGTATTCACAACAGGA
>JAUXUF010000020.1 GCA_030684645.1 Bacteroidota bacterium
AAATTCAGAAAGTTGACTTGCCAAATTTAGGTTATTTGAAAATATTGATTTAGTTTTGTTTGATATAAACAGAACAAAATCAATGGAATCAGCCTGGTATAATCGGTATTTGGAAAGTCATGCAGAATCTATCCTGAAAAAAGGCAAGGTTTTCGTTCTTTATGGCCCACGACGGGTTGGAAAGACAGAGCTCATAAAAAAAATGATTTCCGGATTTAGCGGTAAAACATTTACTGGAACTGGCGACAATCAGGAAGTCCGTGAATTATTATCAGCTCAAAAGCTTAGTCAGTTGCAAAGTGCATTTGGAAGCTACCAATTGATTTTTATTGACGAAGCGCAGCGGATTCCTGAAGTTGGTTTCGCATTAAAACTATTGATTGACCATTTTCCAGAAATGATTATTCTCGTTACCGGTTCTTCAGCCTTCGATTTATCCGGCAAAATTGGCGAACCATTAACAGGAAGGAATACCCTTCGGAACTTATTCCCCATTTCAGTTTTAGAACTCAACGAGCAGTATGGCGGAATGTATGTGCTCCAAAAACTGGAAGACCTGCTGATTTACGGGGCTTATCCCGAAGTGTTGAAGGCTTCATCGGCTGATGATAAAAAAGAATACCTCATTTCGATCCGGGATTCCTATCTACTCAAAGATATTTTGGAACTTGAAAGTATCAAAAACCCATCAAAACTGAGTGACCTATTAAAATTGCTGGCTTTCCAGATTGGTCAGGAAGTTTCATTAAATGAACTGGGTAATAGTTTAGGAATTGCCAGGCAAAGTGTCGAGCGCTACCTGGATTTGTTAGAAAAAACCTTTATTATTAAAAAGGTTGGCGGTTTTTCCAGAAATCTAAGGAAAGAGGTAGTAAAAACAGCCCGTTATTTCTTTTGGGACAATGGTATCCGGAATGCGATCATCAATAATTTTAACCTTCCTGTTCAGCGAAACGACCTGGATATGCTTTGGGAAAATTTTCTGTTTATGGAACGGCTGAAAACCAAGTCATATAAGCGAATTTTCTCGAATGACTACTTCTGGCGAACTTATGACCGACAGGAAATTGATCTGGTGGAAGACCGGGACGGTAAACTTTATGCCTACGAATTTAAGTGGAAACTAAGAAAAGTAAAAGCACCCAAAGCCTGGACCGATGCTTATCCCGATTCCGAATTTCAGGTGATTTCGAAAGAGAATTTTTTGGAGTTTCTGATTTGATATAAACAAACTGACGGGGTGGCTTTGAGTCATATAGCCTAATCATTACTCAAAATAATCTATTTTCTATCAGACCAGATTTTGCTTTTTCACGTCGGTCATTTGTTTCTGTACTCTGTTCACAGGACAATAATCAGTTTCGGTATAGCCATCAAAATCCACAGTTATTCATTTCAACTATTGCATATGTCACTTTTATTCAGTAATTTGGTTGTTCTAGGTTCATTTTAATGAATTACATTTTATTTTTTTAATTTACAAATTTACAATTATGAAAAAATTTGCTTCATTTTTGATTGTGGCCGCTCTGGTCGCCGGATGCACTGAAAAAGTAATGGATTCTGCTGGGCAGAATGATCTTATGCTTAAAAAAGCTAATATTACGCCGTGTACAACGATTCAAAGTGGTACATTACTCGATTCTGATGGGGCTACAATTAAAGTAGGATACGATAAATGGGGATACAATTACCAGGCCCATATGTTCAATGGAGGATATTGTGATGTTTATCGTGATGCTGCCTGGTGCCAGGATTATAAAGATGTTCAGGTTATAATGACATGGAACGATGCCTGGGTTTCAAATAAAGATTGTGATGGCGATGGTAAGCTTGACCGTCATCTTGGATTTCCCAGTTACAAAGGATCAGGAGCATGGCTGACCAATCATCAATCCGGTGTTTATACTGATGCCAATGGCAAAGAATGCAAATGGAATTATTTTGTGAAAATAGTTGCTGTACCTGCAGATGCTACTTCTGTTAGCGGTATATGGTATAATTCAGATGGAACTGAAATTGGGCCAAGTATTTGGGGAGCTTTTGCAATTATACAGGAAGTTTACAATGATCCATGTGGGGGACAACACGGACTTCAGTATGTTAGCCCAGACCATGCCGGATTAGGTGGATGGTAAAACATGACATATTCGTATAAAAAAAACCGCTTCAAAACAAGAAGCGGTTTTTTTTATACTGGTGACTAAGAATAATCTGATGAATGAATCTAACTGCCTCTGAATCTGGTCGTTTCATTTACTAAGTGTTTACTGAGCGGCTGACTTCGAGTCAGCCGCTCAGTAAAATATTCATTAAGAGCAGGATATATTATGAAAGCACCGACATGGCAGCGCCGATCAAATTGGCATTTTCGATTCTCGAAATATCAACTTTGGTGTCGCCTAATCCGCATTCAGCCAATAATTCATTCAGACAGGCATTAACCATATCCACATATTTAGTGTCGTGGGCTTTAACCTTGCTCCAGAATAAACTTCCTTCAGCCAAAACCTGAATTTTCTTTACCGACGGGTATGCCGAATTCAGGTTCAGAACTAAACCGGCAATTGAAGCAGCTACCAACTTGGCAGAGCGTTCATAAATCTGGAAAGCAGTTTCCACATATTCCAGCTTGTACTCTTCCGGATTATTCATCATACGACTTAAGCCAGCAGCATCAAGGTTGATATCCAATCCGTCATGGGGAAAAGCAGCCCTGAAAACGCGACCCAGGTACATGCCCGAAATGGCTTTTTCGAAACGCTGAAATCCTTTGTTATCAGAGTTGGCATCCACTTCCTCATCAAGCGGGGTAAGGTGAGGCGGATTAAAATTTCCTGATTCCAGATTGACCGGAGTTTCGCCTGACCAACTTGCCAAATCTTTAATTTTTGGAATGTATTCGGAAGGAAAGAAAGTTGCCATATTGGTTCCCGTACCCACAATCAAGCCGATGTAAGCATCGTAACCCGGATTCATTAAACCGGCAAACAAACTGGTAATGGTGTCGTTTACTACTGCAATTTTGTTGAAACTGCCGTTCGTATTTTTGTTCAGGAATTCAACCAAAGGCTCACCGATGGGTTGACCAGCCATGTCTGCAATATTTACTCCTTTGGTCCAGGTGATCAATTCGGCATCGCCATTGATCAGTGATTTGGCCGGATAAGAGAAGCAATATCCGATTGGAGAATTCTTTGGCAGATTTAACTGATTGATTGTCTGCGCCTGCGAATTATAAAGGTCTTCTTCGGTAAAACCCGAAGTTTTCATTTCTGTAATGTCTTTCTCTGCTATTCCTGTAATTTTAGTTTCTTCACCAACTGAAACTATGGCTGCACGAAAATTTGTACCGCCCAGATCGAAAACTGTCGCTTCGCCTTTAATTCCATCTTTATTGGGATGAATATAGGTAGGTAAACACTTAATTTCGGTCCCGTCTTCCCGAAGTCCGGTTTCAACTTTTTGCCTCAGATTCCTGGCAATATCAAGTAATTGACTGGTTGTTAATGCAAACTGATTATTCATAGATCGATTATTAGATTATTGGGTTACTGTTAATATCGGCTAAAAATAGAAAAATCCTTCTACTTCAGCAAAAGGACTTTCCCGCAATATCATTATTTAAGTATTATTAACGACCTAACCTGAATGACATTTTCAGGAGAAAAACATGATACGGTTTATTGTCGAATAAGCTGGTCAGATCATTCTGAAAATTAAAGTTACCGTTTGAAATGGAATGATTGCGGGTTTGAGACCAAACCAGATAGAGGACCGATCCCGGCATATATTCCCACCGGACTACCATGTTCGACAAAAATTCCTTCACATTAAAATCGGGTTGATCAAAGCTGTACAACGGCTTTCCAGACTGATCGAAAACCTGGTATTGCCCTGCGGAAGAATTGTAAGCAAGCTCGTTTCCGGTGAAAAAGTTAAACCGGTCGGTGTAATTATCAGCCCGTCCATCGGTAATCTTCTTGAACTCACTGTATTTTCCGCTGGCCAAAAAAGGCTGTCCCCAATACTGAATGCTCAGATCGGGTGTAATGTTGTAATTTATCCTCAGCGAAGCGCTCAAAGTTTTCTGGTTGATCCGGGCAAAAATCTAATCTGTCTGGGTGGAATGATCCTGCTGAGTGACATATTGAAGCTCAGCATTATTCGATGTAAAATTTGGAGAAAGGGTAATTTTCAGATTTTTTGAAGGACGATATCCAAGTCCGATTCCATAATTAAACATTTGCCTGGTGTTTTTGATATTTCCGTTTAGGGCCATAAACTGAACTTCTGCAGTTACTTTCTTTTGTTGGTTGGAGGTCCCCATAAACCAAATATTCTTGCTTCCGGGCAATTTGATTGCCGGTCCACCTCTTAATTCCGTACTCGATAATCCTTTTCCGTTCACATTGCTGCCCAAATCGATGTTCCAATAGTTTTTTAATTGAGCGTGTGCATTCAGGTTTCCTCCGGGGCTTGTCAGTTCTCCGGCAAAATTCCACTCTGTCCATTGGTTAATATTCAAATTAAGGTTCCTGAAAATGAAGAAAGGTTCGAAGATGTGGTATCCAACCCATAAAACTTCCAGAATATTATCGGCCTGGCGCATATACCCGACATCATTCAATTCAAGTCCCGGTGATTTCCAGGTGGTGGCTGCCATAAATTTCAGGTTTCCGCCCATTTTGGCAATCAGAATTTTGCCACCCTGACCGGATAAGCTGGTTCGGGTCGAATCAAACTTCAGGTGAGTGGCATCGGGCCGCTGAAAACCGTGAATCCATGATTTTTGAGTGGTACTGATGGCCTGGGTGCTTCCCGCCACCCGGCTGAAATAACTGCTGAAATCGAATTCCCAGTCTTTGTTGTGCCATTTGTGGACAAAATCAAACCCGCCGGTAAATGCATTTTTATGGAGGTCATTCAGCTGTTCCTCTTTGAGATTCCGGTTCACCGAAGTAAACATACCACCTAAAAGCGTATTGCCATTGTTGAAGTCTTTTTGCACCCGCCCAATGGTATAATTGGTGAAAGGCTCAATCATTATGGTATTTTGCTTTCCGTTGCTGATGTCGGCAAATTCTGCGGAAGTGAGACTTTCAATAATGCCAAGGGACAAGCCTTTTTTGGTTTTCCCGGTAATTTTAGCTGCTCCCAAAATGCTGGTAAAAACAGGAGCATCCATGTTTTCTCCTTCAGAAAGATCAGGACTGTAATGCGGACGGCGTCCGATCCTTCGCGAATAAAACAGGTTTTCGGCTGCCAGATCCCCGTCGCCAAACATCAGGGGGAAACTTAAAATGTTTTTTCCTTCAATAAAGAAGGGGCGTTTCTCCTGAAAAAAGGTTTCAAAAGAGGTCAGGTTTACTTCGGATGGATCAGCCTCAACCTGCCCAAAATCGGGATTGATCGTGAAATCAAGCGTCAGGTTATTGGTTAGCCCAACTTTGCCATCCAAACCTACGTCGAGATGATTCTTTTTGCCGGATTCTTTAAACGGGTTTCCCTGCTCTTTCTCAAAGCGATCGGCCCGGGCCAAAACGTATGGAGCTAAATCGGCCACTTTTCGTGATTTTAGATTTTTCAGGCCTTTCAGTTCTCCGTATTGAGAAACCCAGCCGGAAATCTTTTTCGATGCTGGCTGCCAAATACTCATTTCCTGCTTCCTGAATAGCATCCGCCCGGCCTGCAAACCCCATGTTTGTTCGCCGTTACCTTCGAAGCGAAGCTGTGTAAGCGGGATTCTCATCTCGGCATACCAGCCCAACTGGTCATGACTGGTTTTGACCAGCCAGATTGGATCCCAGGTCAGGTCTAAGTTTCCGTCATCGTTGCTGATGATCACATCATTTTTAATACCGGCGGCATTTACCAGAAACGAAAAAGCCGTTCGCTTGTCGAAATACGAATCAAACTGAACAACGACAAAGTCACCATCCGTTTCATCGCGGGCGGTAAGCCTTTGCACGATGCTGTCAGGATGGGTATCCCAGGCCTTAAATCCAACATAAATGTAGTTTTCGTCGAGTAAGATGGCAAACTCTGTCTTCTGACTGGGCATTTTCCCTTCCGACGGTTCAAACTGAATAAAATTGTCCTGCCAGTTGGCTTTCATCCAGGCTGCTTCATTTAACTTTCCATCAATCGAAAGTTCGTTTTTGCTGTATTCCCCTGCATAATATTCCTTCTTTGGCTGATTTTGTGCAAAAATCTGGTCTGACAAGACGATACAAAGTACAAGATATAAAAGGATCCTTGATTGCATGGTAAAAGATTTACATTAATAGAAAAGACTCCTGATTTTCGATTTCGTTACAGTAATTTGGATCTATTAACAGAAATAATTTGAGAAAGGTGATAAGAATGCAAGAGTCGTTTGATTAAAATTGGCGGATTTGGCCAGTTGACTTTTTGAATCAACTCCTAAAAACAGATTTTAGAAGAATACTGTCAGATTAATAATTGCGTAGGAAGGAACCTCCGAAAAAGATGAGGATAACGGAAAGCCGAAAAAAGCAATTGCTTTTTCCGGCTCCTCCTGTTTTAAAATTCCGCTGCTATTCAATTTTGCATCTAATTCTTTAAATCAGGCATTTCGTCCAGCGTAATCACATAACTATGATTCATTATTTTTTGCCATTGCGATACAGGATTAATAGTCGATTTCCGGGTATAATCGCCATACCAGGGCATAAACCACAGCCAGCCGGCGTTATCTTTAACCAGGTTATCCGGATCAGGAATACTGCCGTTTTCACTAAGGGTAATAAGCTTTCTACCCTCGAAATCAGCTTTTAGCTGATTGAAACTGCTTGCTTGTGAGCTAAAATCGCCGTTAGGAGGATAGATATCCATACTTAAAATATCGACATATTCATCGCCAGGATACCATTCCAGATTATCTGCTTTTATATCGGAAGTCCAAATCCAAATCAGGTTGTTCAATCCATGATGTTTCACCAGACGGTTATACATCACCTTCCATAATTTTTTAGTCGCATCGGCTCCCTTGTATCCCCACCAAAACCATTTTCCGGAAGCTTCGTGCAAGGGTCGCCAAAGAACCGGAACACGCGCATCGCGCAGTTGAATCAAATAGGATGCAATGAGGTCGATATCTTTTATCATTGCTGCATATTCAACGGAAAGCGTATCGGATACCTTTGAAACATCGAAATATGTTTTTTCGCCGGAACTTCCGGTTGGGGAATAAAAAGCATCGTTTATGCGCAACGGATCGCGCCAATGCCAGTGACAATTAACCATGCCGTTTTGCGACCACCAGAATATCGCATTTTTAACCAGGTCATCTTTATTTTCCCACGAATAGTTACGGGTATGGTTCATAAAATCAAAACCTGCCAAAGCGGGATATTTGCCGGTTTGCTGGAATATCCAGTTTTCTTCATCCAGACCGGAAGTTATTCCGGTTGCTCCGGAATGAATCTTTTTACCATAACTTTGCTTCAGGTAATTATATAAGTTAACCGCTTGGGACGATGGATTTGGTGTGACCAGATCTGCGGAAACGGTAGGTTCTGTGTATGGTTCGATCCGGATATAGTCGATGGCAAAATTTTTAATGCCACCGGGCGTAATGGTAGCTGTATTTAAGTTTTGCCAAAGATCGGCGCGGGCACATTTAATTTCAGCAAAAGTGTTACCGGTGGCCGGAAGATTAACGGTCAACATGGCATTGTTGTTAATTTTCACATAACAGGAAGTTGCGCCAAAAGTTAAAGTGGAATAGCCCAGGAATACATTATAATCGCCTGCCAAATCGTTTATGACGTTGAAAATAAGTTTGTCGGTTAAATCGCTGAATTGAACCACATAACCCTTACCTGAGTAACCACTAATGATCGAAGCTATTTGCAGCGTACCCTTCTTTTCAGCAAATTCCGCTTCGAATTTTATTCGTTCCACAGGCGGTAAATCTGCGGCTGCCTTCTCCTCTTTACAGGCAAACAAACTCATAATCAACAATACTATCGTCCAGAACTTTCTCATACTTAATTTTCTCTCCAAAGATTGCTTATTAAAACCTGAACAAATTCGGTAATTATCAAAAAATGCTTCATTTCATAACACTATTTACCCGACCACAGGATGTGTAGCCGGGTAAATTAAATCAAATAAAGAATCAATTCCTGATCGATTATTTTGGATCATATCTTAAATTATCAAACGAGAGACCCGCAAAGTTTGTTCCACCATCAGAATAGCTCAGAATAATTCCGAAGTCTCCGGAAGATTTAGTCGGATTGGACAAAATACCGCTGATAGGTATCGTCAAAGTAGCCCAATCATTGTTTGGAGTAGCAATATAATTGCCATCAACCATCAATTGAGTTTTTACATCTTGTCCACCGATTCTGATTATAAATTCATAGCCGCCGGTAATCAAAATAGGCTTAGCTACTTTGATATCAATTTTCATTACATATTTTGTGGGATCTACCGAAGGCCATCCACCGTTAGGATCCGGGTGGTTACAACCTAATATCCACCATCCCGGACGAGCTACTAATGTGATGTATCCATTTGCTTTTGAAGTTGCGGCATCATACGAACCGCCCCAGTTGTCCCAATCTACGGCATGCCAGTCAGATGCTGACCGGATATTGAAATCATAAATCATTTTGGTACCTGCCGTAATCGGATCGGTTCCGGCAATTGTAAATACAGGCGATACCACTACTGCCCCATCAAATGCATTCAATGTTATTGTAGTCTGACCTGATGAAGCTGTTAGCGGAACATAGACTTCAATGGTAGTTTCGGAACGAATTCCATATAAAACAGCTTTAAAATTACCTGCAAAATAAATGGATTCAACCAAATGCAATTTGGTTCCTGTAAGAGTCAGTTTATTGCCAGGTTTAACCACAGCCGTAATGCCTGTAACTACCGGTTTGTTGGCTGCGGTAACAGCTAACGCATCTGCCGATACTACTTTTGATCCATTCGCCGTTTCCAAAGTAATTGTTCCTGAAGTAGCTGCCGTTGGAACAGCAACGTTGAAAGAAGTGGCAGAAGCAGGAGTAATATCTACCGATAATCCGCCACCGAAAGTCACTTTTCTGACCAAATCCAAATCTGTACCTGTAATGGTAATTTCCTCACCAGCCGTTAATGCCAATGGCGCTATGGTTGTGATGGTCGGTTTGATATATGTAATAGCTGCACTTGCAACCGTTTTGCCCGAATTTGTACTAAAGACTACGGTTCCGTCAGTGGCTTTTAACGGCACGGTAATGTCCATGCTGGCAGCAGTTTGATTACTTATAGTTCCGGTTACGTTTCCTGCAAAAGTAGCAACGGTTACCAAATCAAGGTCTGTTCCTTTTACTGTAATTATTGCTCCATTTTTTACGGAGGTTGGAATTTCGGTTACAGTGGGAACAACTAAAACGAGTTTCGTCAAAGTTTTAACTTTTACGCCTGAAGCCGGAATAATCCGGAGGGTATCGTCTTTTGTCAGGTTCGGGATTTTTAACACCAGCTGTGTACCTGTTTGCGAAACAAACGAAGTCACATTTTGGCTTCCGCCAAGCGCTACCGTTTTAATTAAATCCAGATCAGTGCCGGTGATGGTAAGGTTTGTTCCTGCTTTTACCGGATTTGGTAAAAAGGTGGTAATCACAGGGAGTTTAACATTTAATAAAGCGGTAGAATAAACAATAATCGGATCTTCTTTTCCATCTGAAACAGAAATTTTACCGGTTTGGGCGGCAGCAGGAACAATCACCTTTAATTGTGTGCGGGTTTGACTTACAAATGCAGCGCTACCAACAGAAACCCGATCGGTAAAAATCACTTCTTTCACCAGGTTGAGATAATCTCCGGTAATGGTTAACTCCTGCCCGGCCTTAATCGGATCAGGAGTGAAACTTGCAATAGAAATTGGTTCTGAGAATCCGATAGGTGTTTTTGTAGTAATATCACCTTGTGGAGTTTTAACAACCACCAATCCTTCAACTGCATCTTGGGGAACAGTAATGGTTACTAAAGTAGCCGTTTTGGTCACAAAAGCTGCTGCAAGTATTTCAATGCCGCCAGGAAGCGAAATTGCCGTTACTTTATCTAAATTGTTCCCAATAAAACGTAATTCGGAGCCACGGGCTACCGGCATCGGTCCATAACTGTTTAGCACAACTATACCGATGGTTCCATCGTTTGAATTGTCTTTGCACGATGTAAGAAGGATACTGGTGCTTATTACTCCTATTAAAATGAATAGAAGTGTGTAGCGTATAAAGTTCGTGAATTTTGTATTCATAGCAAATGTTTGTTAGTTGTTAAAATTACTTCTTCGGTACAATCCGAAAATTATCAAAATACACTTCCATCTTGCAGGTACCTCCTTTAGTGGCGGCCGGACCTTTCATCCATAAGGTCATACTTCCAGCTTTTGACGCATCAAAAGTCATGGATCCGAAACTCTTGTTATATTTCATATCGGCCATTGGTATGGTGACAGTAATCCAGCCATCCGTTTTAAACGAGCCGGTAGATGTTCCTTCCCATGGTCTCCAAAGCCCCCTGGCATTCATATCCGACCAATAAAGCTGATTCTGATAAGGACCAACACTGGATTTCCAGGGTCCCCAACAAATATTCAGGTATGCTCCTGACCATGCTTTAACATTTGCTTCAAATTTTAACAAATAATCTGCCGGACTACCGGTAAAGAAATTCTTTTCGGGACGGCCATTGGCATCACTCCAAAGTTCGCACACGAAACCACCGCCACTGTAATCTTCTGCACCGGCATTGTCTCCTAATTCACCTTTTAACATGACATAATTCCGGTCAAGACTGCTGGCATCCTTACGAGTTGTACCTGATCGCCAGCTTCCACTTGAAGTGAGTTCATCAAAATTCAGGAAGATATTCCGGTCATCGCGGAAATAGAAAGTTGAACGCGATGAACCATAGATACTTTTGACCACCATTGGTCCCGAACCAACACCAGCCGGAACTTTGACCTTCACTTCATTGAGGCTCACACTGAGAACTACCCCTTCGATATTTCCCGGAAAGAATACTTTTAAAGGAGCACTTGGATCGTTAATAAAGAAATTACCCTGCAATACCGCAGTTTCGCCTTCTTTAACATACTCGCAAAGCATAGACGATATCAGTGGAGCTGGTACATCAACACCAAATGGATAGGTGAATTCTGTTTTGTCCCTCATCACCAGTTTTATTTCATTGGTAACCGTTTCAGGAATTACATTGGGTATGGTTACAATAATATTTGTGCTGGTAATAAAACTTGTGTTGAGTTTGGCCGATTGGTCGTTAAACCATACTTCCGTAACGTTTTGCAGATTTTCTCCCATAATAGCCACATTTTTACCCATAAACGCATGAGTAATCAGTGAATCGGACTTTAGCGGATCGGTTATCCGGATATAAATAACCGTTGGAGTGCCTCCTCCAACCACAGTATCTTTAGTACACGCCTGGAAAATAGCTCCGGATACAATGAAAAGGAGCAACAGGAATAATCCCGGCAATTTTGAATATGTTTTTATATAATTTTTCATGTCTGATATGCTTTAAATTTTTACCCAATTAATATCCAATGGTACTAAAGTCAAATGCAACAGGTTCAACGTTATCCATAAGATTTGGATTCATTGCAAGGTCGACTTCCGGGAAAGGAATTCTGAATATTTTATCGTCAGTAACATTTGTCTTAAAAGAATACAGCGTTACTACTGTACCCGTACCTTTATAAAGTTCGGCCAATCCACCAAAACTGCCTCGTTGCTGCGCATTGAGCTTGCTTTTTGCCAGTGCGGGATTATAATAGGACAAACGGACATAATCGTACCAATTATCGCCTTCACAAGCTAATTCTCTTCTTCGCTCGTTAAAAATATCATCAAAATTAATCGAAGTAGCATTGGACCAGGTAGGTATTGCCCTTTTACGAACAGCATTATATAAACGAAGTGCTTCGGCGTCGCTGGTAGAAGGACTATTCCCTAAAACAGCTTCGGCATAAATAAGATAAACGTCGGCCAGACGAAGGACATGTGTGGCTAAATCAGTGGCCATGCGTCGGGCAGGCACACCGCTCTCGGCAGTGTGGTCACCATCATAGTGGCCAACAATGTGCTTCACGCAATTTGCGCCAGTTCCAATACCAAAAGTTGCACCGGCCACATTTTTATCGTCCCAGGTTGCGGTGAAACCACCTTTTTGTCTCCAGAAATAGGGATAATAATCACTATACATCATCGCTGTAGCTTTTCGGCGGGCATCGTAATTATTGCGGGTTTTGCTGACAGCAGTGTCTCCGAAGAGCGATACCAAATCAATGGTTGGTCCGACCCAGGTTCCCCATGAATCAGCCAATCCGGTGAAACCGTTCAGGGAAAGGTCGGATTGCAGCGTATTTTGAGAGGTCCATTGGTCAGAAGCAATCCAGCGCCAGGAGAGTAAATTTTCGGGATTGAAATTGCCCGTTGAAATACGGAACAAATTGCTGTAAACCGGTTCCAGTCTAGCAGGGCTCCCGTTAATTACTTTGGCAGCAAATTCCTTTGCCTTATCGAGATCAGACTGTTTGCGGCTACCGCTTTGTCCCCATCCGGAACGAGTCAGATAAACTTTAGAAAGTAACCCATAGGCGGCATACTTATCAATTCTACCGCGGGCATTCTGTTCGGGAAGTAATTCAATCGCTTTATTCAGGGTACGTACAATGTATTCGTAAACATCTTCAACCTTATTCTTTTTGAGTTCGTTGGCAGTACCAGCTCCAATAATATCACTGTTGCTGTGAATAATTGGTATAGCGCCCCATCCGCGTACCAGATAAAAATAAGCCATTGCCTTCCATACCATTGCTTCACCCGTAACTGTATTTTTGGTTTCCTGTGAAACCCCGGTTCCAGCTTTAGTTGCAACATTCTCGATGACTGCGTTGCAATGTCCGTTTACCAGCCAAAGCGAGTTTGAGGCATTGGTTAAATCAGCATCAGAAGAAGTTAAGTTGAAATTTTGATAGGCATTATCAGTACCCTTGTACAAGTTTCCAGCCATCACATCGCCAATGGAAACAAAACCTCTTTGGAAGTCATACCAGGGGGCATTATAGAGTACATTAGCAGCCTGAAAGCATTGCTGATCGGTCTTATAAAAACTATCGATGGTATAGCTGTCTTCAGTTGGGCGATTCAGAAAGTTTTCGCAAGCACTCACGGTAATCATTGTAACAATGAGTGCACATATTTTTGCGTATTTAAATATATTATTCATAGTCTTATATTTTAGATTTAAAAAGTGATATTAAGACCAAATGACATGATTCGGGGAGAAGGATAACGACCATTATCCAAACCATAAACATTATCACTGGCCTGACTGGCGCCTACTTCAGGATCGAAGCCTGTGTATTTGGTTATTGTCCACATGTTTTGAACATTGGCATATACTTTAAGGTTATCAATTCTGATTTTTGACAGTAACGTTTTTGGCACATAATAGGCCAGGGTAATATTTTTAAACCTTAAGTAAGATCCATCCTCAATATACCGGTCAGAGATACGCATGTTGTCATTGGGATCGCCGCCAATGTTTCGGGGAACATTGGTATCCGGATTTTTAACCCGCACGTTATCAATGTCATTAAACCAGTATTGACCAGTTGCATATGCCTTATTGGGATCAATAGGTTCAGTTTTTGCGCGGTCGATGGCTGTAATAAGCTGGTTGCTCCACATCGATTCCATTCCACTCAAACTTCTTCCTACATAATTCATCAGCTTGTTTCCAACTGATCCATTAAGGAATACTGTCAGTTCGATATTCTTGTATCGGAATACATTATTAAAACCAAACGTAAATAAGGGAAGTGGTGAACCAATATTGGTCCGGTCGTATTCATCGACTATCCCATCGGGAACTCCGTCGGGGCCAGAAAGGTCAGCGAATTTTATATCGCCCGGCCAAATTGTATTTGAACGGTTAAAGTTCCCGTCAGCAGGATACGACTTGGGTTTTGGACTATTCAAAATATCTTCTTTGTCCTTATAAATTCCAACCACTTTATACCCATAAAAGTTATAAAGCGGGTCTCCAATTTCAGTTAAACTTACCAGGTCTGTCCATTGGCCATATCCTTCGATATGAGCAGCCGGCGTACCTGTTAATCCCAGTAACTTATTTTGGTTGATGGTAACAGACAAATCGCTGTTCCATGAGAAATTGCCTTCAAACGGTTTGGTGTTCAATGAAATTTCAACACCCCGGTTTTGGATTTTACCAAAGTTCCCCATTGGTGGATTCAGACGAATGGATGCATTTCCGCTGGTACCCATGTAGGATGGAAGCTGCATACTCATCAACATAGCCGAAGAAGTTTTATCGTACAAATCAACCACCAGTTCAATTTTGTTATTTAAAAAGCCAATATCAAAACCTAAGTTAATCTGTTCTTGCTTTTCCCAGGTAATAAAAGGATTGGCAATGTTCGTTTGACGAAACCCTTGTCCCAGTCCGGAAGGCATTTTCGCAATAGCAGCTCCCCACCGGTATCCGCCAATATTTGCGTTTCCGGTTTGCCCCCAACCGGCACGAATCTTAAAATTACTGATTGTATTTTTAGTGTTCTCCATGAAAGTCTCATTGGAAACCTTCCATGAAACAGAAAATGCATGGAACGGGGCCCACCGGTTTTTAGGTCCAAAGTTGGAAGATCCATCCTGCCGGAAAGTATAGGTAGCAAAGTATTTATCATTATAGGCATAATTGCCACGGGCAAAGAAAGAAGCCATAGCGCCACTGCCGTGACCGGAACCAATCGTCATGGTTTTTGGATCGCCTAAAGTAGGTTCATGAATGTCGTTGCTGGTTAAACCGGAACTTGCTCCTCGCAGGTATTCCCAACTCGATTCGGAAACTTCCTGACCCAACATGGCTGTTACGTTATGTTTTCCAAATTGCCTGGCATAGGTAATATAATTTTTCACCTGCCAGAAAAAACCCTGGTTATACTGACGGGAGACTGAGTTGGATAAGTTTTTTACAGAACCATACTGATAGGTGGGAGTAAAAGTATAGGCATTCGATCCGCTTATATCAGCGCTTATTTCGGAACGCCAGGTTAATCCATTTAGAATGGTTACATCGCTAAAAACGCTCCCCGTAAAATTAGTTCGTTTTAAAAGGTTCTCTTCGTTTAATGCTTTACCTATTGGATTTACGTTGCCGGGCGAACCTTCACGTTCATCGCCTGAATAGGTTCCATCGGTATTGTATATCGGAACATCCGGAGTAGTGCGTAAAGCAACGCTTATGATTCCTTCCGAACTGTTGTTCAGTCCGATGTGTTCTTCCGAACGGGAAAGCATAAAATTAGTACCGATTTTAAATCCTTTTTTCAACTCTGCATCAAGGTTGACTCGACTGGTAAAACGATTAAAGTCAGAACCGATAACCGTTCCATCCTGATTGTAATAACTACCTGAAATGAAATAGCGTACTTTCTCAGATCCACCGGTGGCATTGATTTGGTGGCTTTGCATTGGAGCGCTTCTGAAAACAGCATCCTGCCAATTTGTCCCTTCGCCAAGTAAGGTAGGATCCAGCAATTCAATGCGGGGATCCCGTCCGTTGATTTCTGCCGCATAATCATTGCTATATTGGGCGTATTCGCGCAAATTCATGACATCAATGCGTTTTACCTGATCCTGAATACCAAAATTATATTCATACGAAAATTTGGCATCTCCTGATTTACCATGCTTCGTGGTGATTAAAACGACACCATTCGCACCACGTGACCCATAAATAGCCGTAGCAGAGGCATCTTTTAAAATCTCCATGGAAAGTATATCGGATGGGTTAATGGCTGATAATCCGGAAAAGGTTGATACGCTGCCATTTCCCAACTTATCGCCCAGGCCCACTGCATGGCCGCTTTGACTGACATTTTGAACAGGTACTCCGTCAACAACATACAATGGCTCGGCAGCATTGGCGCTTAATGTACCTTGTCCGCGAACCCTGATAGATACCGAGGCACCTGGCTGACCCGAAGTTTGCACAGCAGTTACCCCTGCGGCACGCCCTTGCAATGCCTGGTCAAGGTTAGCCCCAATTGAACCTTTCAGTTTTTCACCAGATACCGAGACGCTCGCACCGGAAAGGTCACTTTTTTTCATTGTACCATACCCGACTACGACAACCTCATCGAGTCCCAAAATATCTGTTTTTAAGACTACGTTAATGGATGAAAGCGAACCTACCAGAATGTCCTGGCTTTGATAACCAATAAAAGAAAAGGTCAGGATAGTTTCCTCATTAGGAGCTTCGATAGAATAATTACCATTCATATCAGTAATTGTTCCTTTCACCGTTCCTTTAAGCAGAATATTTACTCCTGGTAAAGATTCAGATGTCCCTGCATCCTTAACATTACCTGTTATCCTCTTTTGAGCAAGCATGGCGCTGCTTAAAGCGAATAATAAAAAAAATAAGATAAGATTCTTTTTCATAAAGAGTTAGTTAAAGTTTCGATTGTATATTTATGTTGCTATATTAGCCAGGCAAGTACGATGATGAGCGCAATGATAAAAAAGTAGATTAATATCTCCAGGAAGAGGTAGAACCATCTGTTTTGATTTTTTCCCATAGTGGTTTTCTTTTCAATACCAAAGTTACGGGATAGCCCAGACAGTGATGGGGATGATTTGTAAAGGATTCAGATGTCGATTTGTAAAAGAGGTCTGTGATTTGTATATAAATTAGGGGCTAAATGTAAAGAAGGGGCTGACGAACTATTTTCTATCGCTATTTTTCAGCAACTATTGAAACTTAACCTGAAATGTCTGGAAATATCACATATCTGATAGAAAAAATGGGGAGCATAAAAGCAATAAAGGCATTGAATCAATTTATTCTGACAAGCGCTTTTTTGTTGTTTTGTGCAGTCAATCTTTTTGCCCAGCAAACAACAATCAGTTTTTCTAACATTTGTGTCTGGAATGGAATGTCATCCAATTGGGTGATTTCTCTCTGCCGCGATTCTGATGGGTTCATGTGGATAGGCACAAACAGGGGACTCAATCGGTTTGATGGATACAACATCATAACCTTTGAGCAGGATGCCAGTGATTCAACAAGCCTGTCAAATAATAACATTGCCAGTATTGTCGAAGATAAGGATTCAAATCTGTGGGTCGGAACAACGTTTGGTCTAAACATCAGAGAGCACAACTCTCAATCGTTCCGCCGGGTTTCACTTTTCAAGTACAATGCCTTTAGATGCAATGATATAAATCTTATTAATGCCATTTTTGTATCTAAAAGTGGGGTAGTTTATATTGGCACACATGAAGGTTTCTTTTCTTATAAAGACGGACAATTTTCACATCATCTGGTTGATTCGACTCGTTTTGCAGCGCCTGTTAATAATATTTTCTCATTCGAAGAAGATCAAAACGGAGACCTTTGGCTGGGAACATTTACCCAGGATCTGATCCACTACAATCCAAAAAGCGGCTCGGTTGAATATATCCCACTGCCCCTGCTATTTGAAGGTAAATACGTTAATGGGTTGCAGAAATTATTTATTGATTCTGATAATTTGTTGTGGATTGGGAGTCAGGTCGGACTATATGTTTATGACCTGGATAAAAAAGCCTGGCAAACCGAAATAACTCAATCTCTGTACAATACGATTGGGAATAAAGTAATCATGGGCATTCAGGAAGATCAGGATGAGACTATTTGGATTGCTACGGATGGAGCAGGAATCTACCTTTTTAATAAACGGGAAAAATCGACCGTTAACCTTCATTTCAAAGGAATCGATTCGAAAAGTATTTCAACCAATGGTTTGTATTGTCTTTTAATTGACCAAAATAACATCGTTTGGGTAGGAACCTACAAACAAGGACTCGATTTTCACGATCGAAGTTCAAAAAAATTCAGACTTTTAAGGAACGAACCTGAAACTGAAAATTCACTGAGCCTGAATGACGTTGATTGTTGTATGGAAGATTCTGATGGAAATATATGGATCGGCACCAACGGAGGAGGCATCAGTATTCTGGATAGAAAGACTAAAAAGTTTCGTTATAAAACGATGTCAACTAAGGGCAAAAATGGACTCAGCAGTAACATTTGTGTATCTCTGTTCGAAGATCATCAAAAGAATATCTGGATCGGAACATATTTTGGCGGGTTAAATAAATATGACCCTTCCACAGGTAAATTTACTGTATTTAAACATCATGTAAACGACACAACGAGTATCTCAGATGATCGGATTTGGAGTATTATTGAAGATGATTCAAAAAAACTTTGGGTTGCTACTTTAGGTGGAGGATTAAATTCATTTGATGCAAAAACCGGATCCTTTAAACGATATACAAAAGAAAATTCAGCTCTGCCTGGTAATTACGTCAACTATTTATCTATCGATCACAAGAAACGCCTTTGGGTTTGCACATCCGATGGGTTATCTTTCTATAACCCCATTAAGGATAAATTCGAAGTTTTTATTAATAAAAAAACAAACACTGGTCAAACCGATTTTGGCAGTCTGGTGTCTTTTTTTGAAGACAGTAGAGGTTGGTATTGGTTATGCAGCAACAGCGGATTGATTAAATTTAACCCAGACACGCATACCAGCATTAGGTTTGACAAAAAGTCCGGCTTGTTGTCCAATTCGATTAACCGGATACTGGAAGATTATCAGGGCAATTTGTGGGTGAGCTCCTCCAGTGGAATCTCTAAAATATGGTTTACAAATATTGAAAATGATTCAGTCTTTGTGGCAAATTTTACTCATTTTGATGAAACAGACGGACTACAGGGTCGCGAGTTCTCAGAGACCGTTTCGCTCAAAACAAAAGATGGAGAATTCCTTTTTGGCGGAGTGAACGGGCTGAATCTTTTTAGGCCGGAAGAGATCGTTGTAGATCGGACGATACCTAAATTAATTTTCACAAATCTCCGCATTTTCAATTCAGTGATTACCCCGGATCAGTTATTCAATAATCGGGTCATTTTGAAAAAGCCAATCAGCCATACCGACCAGATTGTTTTAAAGTATTCAGAAAACCTTTTCTCGCTCGAGTTTGCTGCATTAACCTATATATTTCCCGGAAAGAACAAATACCGTTACCAGCTTGAAGGGTTCGACGAAAGTTGGTTTGAAACAGACGGAACAGCCAATTATGCCACATTTACTAACCTGAATAATGGCGACTATGTTCTTCACTTAAAGGGATCGAATGCTGATGGAACATGGAACGAAGAAGGGATTTCGTTAAAGATAAAAGTGCTGCCCCCTTTCTGGAAAAGCTGGTATGCTATGCTGGGTTATGTTTTTATTCTTTTTGCTATGCTTTTATTGCTTCGTTATATGATCCTGTTTCGGGAACGTATCAAAGTTGAACTGAAAATGGAACGTTCTGAAGCAAAACAGCTTCACGAACTCGATATGCATAAATTAAAATTCTTTACCAACATTTCTCATGAATTGAGAACGCCACTGACCCTGATTTTGTCGCCTGTAGAAAAGTTGCTGCCTCGTTTTAAGGGCTTGCCCGAAGAAAAATACCTGCAACACATCTATCTAAACTCAAAAAAGCTTTTGAACATGATCAATCAATTGCTTGATTTTAGAAAGATAGAAGAACAGAGCTTAAGCTACAATCCGTCGTGGGGAAATATTGTCGAATTCATCACTGCAACCGTATCTTCATTTAACGATCTGAGCGAAAATAAAAATATAGAACTAAGGCAAATTACAGATTTGCGCGAATTTTATATGATGTTTGATCAGGATAAACTTGAAAAAATACTCTTCAACTTGTTATCCAATGCATTCAAATTTACGCCCATTAGTGGGGTGGTTATTGTTCAGGTCGGACTCGAAGAGATACCCGGAGTAGGGAATACTGCGAAAAAATTAACCCTGGTCATCAAGGTAAAAGATAATGGAATTGGGATTCCTCCGGAAAGCCTGGACAAAATTTTCACCCGTTTTTACCAAAACGAAAACTCGAAAAGAATTGTAGAAAACGGCACCGGCATCGGGTTATCGCTGATAAAGGAATATGTTAATTTACATGGAGGAAACATTACTGTTGAAAGTGCCTTAAACATCGGAACCTGTTTTAATGTGTTTTTGCCGGTTCAGAAAATAATTAACCTTCAAAACAACACGCTTTATCACCACCAACTGCACGAAACAAAATTCAAAACCGAAAAGAAATATATTCAGCCTGAGAGTAAACATTTAAATAAAAAAAACCGTCCGGTTCTGCTGATCGTTGAAGACAATGATGATTTGAGGCTTTACCTGAAGGAAAATCTCGAAGAATACTATGAAATTCTGGAGGCCGTAGCCGGTGGACAAGCCTTGTCGATCCTTGAAAAACGAATGCCAGATCTGATTTTGAGCGACATCATGATGCCGGGAATGGATGGAATTGAACTATGTAAAAAAGTAAAGAATGATAAAATTACATGCCACATCCCATTCATGTTTCTAACCGCAAAAATATCAGAACAACAAAAGTTGGAAGGACTTGAAACCGGTGCAGATGACTACATCGTGAAGCCGTTTAATTTCGAGATATTAAAGACGAAAATACGCAACCAGATCCAGTTGAATCGAAATATCCGGGAAGTATTCCGGACAAAGATGCTCATTGAACCAAAAGATATCAGCATTACTTCACTCGATGAAAAATTCATGGCAAAAGCGCTTGATATTATTGAAAAACACATGGGTAACGTCAATTTTTCCGTTGAGGAGTTTAGCCGGCAAATGGGAGTCAGCCGGATGCAATTGTATAATAAAATCGTTTCGCTAACCGGAAGTACCCCTCTGGAGTTCATTCGCATTATGCGCCTCAAAAGAGCAGCCAGTCTTTTGTCCAAAAGTCAGCTGAATGTGTCGGAAATAGCCTACCAGGTTGGGTTTAACGATCCAAAGTATTTCACGATACAGTTTAAAAAAGAATTTTCGGTTTTGCCTTCAAGATACAGGACCGTTGAAGATGTCGGATATAAAACTGAACAAACAAATCATCCTGTTCCGAATTTTGAGTAACTTTCTGAGGTAATCTGGTTTTGAACATAAACAAACAGGTTTAATAATCATGAATTCTCCTATCCTCTTTTATCTGACGGAGCTACTTTTCCCTCGCCTTTGTGTGGTGTGCGGCGATAAATTGATCGAACAGGAACAGTGGATTTGTCTCCATTGTCTTCATCATATTCCCCGTACCAATTACCATCTTGATCCCAATAATCCGGTGGCACAGCTTTTCTATGGAAGGGTGAAGGTTGATTTCGCCACTTCATTCTTTTATTTCAGTAAGGGCAGTAAATATCAGTCTCTGTTACATGACTTGAAATACAAAGGGATGAAGGAACTTGGAGCGGAAATCGGAAAACAGTTTGGCATTGATTTAATGCAATCACCCGATTTTTCGTCGATTGACCTCATTTGCCCGGTTCCGCTACATCCGGAGAAGGAAAAAAAACGCGGCTACAACCAAAGTTGGTGGATTGCTTCGGGAATGGCCCAACAGATGAAAAAAGAATTGTCAGCCGATAATTTGAAACGGGTTACTGCCACCGAAACGCAAACACGCAAATCGCGCTTCGAACGTTGGACAAACGTGGAAGGAATTTTTGAACTTTCCAGGCCTGAATCATTTTCCGGAAAACATATTTTGCTGGTTGACGATGTGATAACCACCGGATCGACGCTTGAAGCCTGCGCCCATTCCATCCTTTCCAAAACCAATGCCCGGGTAAGTATTGCTACTCTGGCAACCGCCTGATTTTAATTCAGGCATCCTGATCCGTATTATTATCATGTAGTTATATCAATGGAGTCAGGAAGTCTGAATTTATGCAGTAACGTTTGGACGTTTAGCTGGCTTGGGTCTTTTGTTGCCAGCCTTATTTGAAGTTTTTTACTTTGTCTTTTTTCATACAGCTAATTTACGAGAAATTGTTGTCAGTACCTATCGAGATGGATGCTGAACGGGTTAAATTGGCATTCTGACTATAATTATTTCTTAAAATACTTTTGTATTATTGAAAGTAATCCGTCTTTGTTAATTGGTTTTGCAATATAATCGTTACATCCAGCTTCAATTGCCTTTTCTCTGTCGCCAGATAGTCCAAAAGCTGTCTGTGCTATTATGACAACGTCATTGTTAAATTGACGTATTTGACGGGTCGCCTCATATCCATCCATATCTGGCATTTTAATATCCATCAGAACCAAGTCAAGGTCAGGATTATTTCTACACGTTTCAATGGCTTCAACTCCGGTTTCTGAATGTAAAACCCGATGGCTTATTTTTTTGAGCATATTTAAGATGAGCAAATCAGAAGTTTCATCGTCTTCTACAATTAGTAATTTCAGGTTTCTAATTTGACCCTTTTCCCCTTCGTCCGATACAAAAGTTGTAATGTCTCTTTTTGTATGAGGTTGGGATTTGAATGGAATGGTAAAATAAAATATTGAGCCTTTTCCTTCTTCGCTCTCTACCCAAATTTTACCGCCCAGCATTTCCACATAAGCTTTCGAAATGGATAATCCCAATCCTGCTCCCTGAAAAGCTCTTTTATCGCCAATGTCGGCCTGGACAAAACGGTCAAAAACAGCTTCTTGTCTGTCTTTAGGAATACCAATACCGGTGTCTTTTACAAAAAATTGTAGAGACGTGGCATGCTGCGTCTTTACAAGGTCATATCCAAATTCGATAGTCCCTTTATCACAGTATTTAATGGCATTTTTGACAAGGTTGATCAAAATTGAAGAGACTTTTTCACGGTCTGTTTTTAGGATGGCTTCTTTTAACGGCAAGCTGTTTTTGAAGAAAAACCGTATTCCTTTCCCTTCAACCTCCGGTTTGAAGAAGGTATAAATGTATTCAATCTGCTCGTTTACATTCGACTCCTTCACATTAACTTTCATCAGTCCCGATTCTATTTTCGAAATATCAACAATATCGTTGATGATATTAAGCATACGTGCCCCGCTTTTCTCAATGATGCTGAGATACTCTTGCTGCTCTTCACCTGTTAACTTTGGTTCTTTAAGCATTTCGGCAAAACCCAGGATGCCGTTCATAGGAGTACGTATCTCATGGCTCATATTGGCAAGAAACGCTGATTTTAAACGGTCGCTTTCTTCGGCGTGTTCTTTGGCTATAATTAATTCTTCTTCCGCCAGCTTTCGATCAGTAATATCCTGTACAGTGCCGACCATCTTAATTGGCTGCCCGGTTTCATTAAAAATAACTTCTGCCATTTCATGTACAACCCGCACCTTTCCATTTGGTAAGATAATCCGATGATCAACATCGAAGGTTTTTTTTTCATACAAGGATGCCTGTGTCACTTTATTCATAAGCATCCTGTCATCAGGATGTACACATTCGAAAAATGCTTCCATTGTAAGACTAAAAGCGCCAATTTCAAAACCAAATATGCTATATACTTCCTCTGACCAAAATAATTTATGGGTAAAAATATCCAATTCCCAATTTCCAATATGAGCGATTCGCTGAGCCTCTGCAAGGCTTGCTTCACTTTCCCGCAATGCTTCTTCTGCAAGCTTGCGTACAGTGATATCACGTGCAACATTTCTAAACTGAACGATCTTTCCGTTAGGATCACGAACTATGCGGGTATTTTGTTCAACCCAAATAATGCTTCCATCTTTCTGAATAAACCTAAATTCTATCATCGAATCAAGTGAACCCTTTGCAGTTAGTTCAAGATAATAATCAACTACCTGGCGTCGATCAATAGGAGCTATAACGCGGATAAAAGAATTTCCGTAGATATCTTGTGGTGAATAGCCGGAAATAGTAAAAAAGTTTGGACTACAATAAAGAAACTTGCCTTGTTGATCTGAAACATAGAACACATCGCTAATGTTTTCCACAAGGCTACGGAATTTATCTTCACTTTCACGAAGGGCATCTTCTGCTAATTTGCGTTCTGTAATGTCTTTCGCAACTCCAATTAGTCCTAAAGGTTTGTTGTCTTTATCGTAAATAATTGTTGTGGAAAGATAAATCGGGAATTCACTTCCATCTTTTCTTTTATTCCACAATTCACCTTGCCACCCTCCGTGAATTGTGGCGGGTAAAATTTCCTTAACTAATTCCGGCTGATTGTTTATCGAACGTACTATGTCCACATGTTTTCCAACCAGTTCATTTTCATCGTAACCATAAGTTTTTAAAAATGACGCGTTGACGAACAGAATGTTATCTTCCATATCAGTGATACTAACGCATTCATTTACGCTTCTTAATGAGTGGGCAAGCATTGCAATTTCTTTTTCTGCACGTTTGCGTTCGGTGATATCGCGGATGATTCCAAGTACTCCAACGATTTTTCCCAATTCAAACTGAGGCGTGCCTGTAATTTCGCAGATGAAGTATGTTCCAGATTTTGTAAGGATCCTTAGTTCAAACGGAGGAGGATTCTTATCTTTCAAGATTTGCTGAAACGACTCTATTGCGAATTGCAGATCATCCGGATGAACAAGAGGTACAAATGTTTTTCCTATCCATTCGTCGCGCGGCCATCCCGTGATAGTCTCAAAAGCTGGATTGAGCAATGTGATTATGTTATTACCAGAAGTAAACGTGTAAACGATATCCGGTGCAGTGTCAATTAGAGTATGATAGCGATACTCGTTGGCTTGAGCTTCAGTTTGGGCAACTGTTACTTCGTGTACCAGGTGTCGTGTCAAATCCTTCACTATCCACAAGTAAACAAAGGGCGCACACAAGATCGTCAGCAAGACAGTGTCTGCGAGATTCTCCCAGATACCATGCGGTATATCAGTAAACGAGAGAAACAACATTATCAGAACCTCTGCTGCCGCAAAGATGCCCAGAATTCGGAGTACTAACTTCGAGGGCTTCACGGCATCTCTTATCTTCTTCTGCTCGGTGATGTTCTGGGCAGTACCTTCATAATAAAGCAAAGTTCCATGATCGTCATAAATGGAGTGCGCGTTCAATGAGATCCAAATGATATTTCCATCTTTGCGATACATTTGAATTTCAAATTCATGCACAAAGTTGTGTTTCTTGAGTAATTGTTTCAACTCATTATATCTTTCCAGTTGGACACAAAGTTGGTACCCCATGGCGGTAACTTTGGCAATGAATTCTGCCTGCGATTTATAGCCCAGCATGTTCACAAATGAAGGGTTCGCTGTAATGTAGCGCCCATCAGGTAGAACCTGGAATATGCCTTCAAGAGCATTTGTAAAGATGCCGCGGTATTTCTCCTCGGCTTGCTTGCGCCCGGTCCGCTCCTTTGCGTCTTGTAATGCACGTTTCACTACTGATGCAAGCCGGTAAATCCGGTCCTTAAGGACATAGTCACATGCCCCCCGCTTTAGTGTCTCAACAGCCCATTCTTCTCCCATTGTGCCAGTTACAAAAATGAATGGGATATCAGGATACTTCTCCTGAGAGATAGCTAACGCTGATATTCCGTCAAAGGAAGGAAGCTTGTAATCTGCGAGGATTAAGTCCGGAGAGAATTGATCAAGCCCCTTGATGAATTCTTTTCTTGAGGCCACAAGCATTGGCGAGAAAGTTATCCCTGCGTTTCGCAATTCCCGTTGCATCAATTCGGCGTCGGTAGAATCATCTTCAAGTATTAAGATTCGAAGTTCCCTGTCCATAGTTTCTCCTTTCATTAATTCTCTCTAAGTCACCGGTGGTCTATTCAGTAGCAGCCAGTATAGCCCAACTTCTGAGACCATCCTTACAAATTCATCGAAACCCACGGGTTTCGAGAGGAAACTGTTTACACCGAGTTTGTAACTCTCTACAATATCCCTATCCTCCGTTGAAGATGTCATAACAACAACAGGGATTGCCTTCGTCTGTTCATCAGCCTTAATCCTCTGCAGAACCTCCAGTCCGTCCACCTTTGGCAGCCTCAAATCCAGTAATATTAGTTTTGGATGGTTGTTAGGACTCCGACCGGCGTAGGCGCCAGTAGCAAATATGAAATCCAGCGCATCCGCGCCGTCTTTCGCCCATACTAATCTGTTTGCAAGATTGTGCTCCTTCAGCGCTCTTATCGCGAGTTCTGCATCATTTGGATTGTCCTCGACCAGTAGAATCTCTATTTGT
>JAUXUF010000021.1 GCA_030684645.1 Bacteroidota bacterium
CACTGAGTTGTGACATATCGTGCAATCAGTTGGAAATTTGGAAGCCACATGATCTTTCGCAGTATTATATTGTACCTGGTGGCAGGAAATACATTGAGGTTTGGCAGCTGTGGTTGATCCCAGGTGACAAGCTGAACACTGAACAATTGCAGCATGCCCTCCGGTAAGTTCAAATCCGGTAGTCACGTGTTTAAACGAGGATGGTTGCCATGCGGTAGTTGTGTGACAGGTTTTGCAATCGTTCGGAATACCTGCCTTGATGTGGTTGGGTGTTTGGGAATCGCTAAAGTTTTTTGCATGACAGACCGAACATTCGGTTGACGTTCCTGCAAATCCTTTGGCATGGCAAGACAGACAATCTGTTTTAGTATGAGCACCTGTTAGAGGAAAGCCTGTTGAATTGTGACTAAAACTACCTGATTTGTCACCTTTCGGATGACACGAATAACAGGATGTACTTTGAAAGGAATAGCCATTTTCTCCGTCATGCGCTTTGTCCATTTTCGATTTTGAATGCGCATGACACTCCGTGCAACTAAATGTTGAATAAGTAGTTCCTGTATGGCAGTCTGAACAATTATTCCATTCCCCGTTATGCTTCCCTGAATAAATGGGGAAAAGGCCGGTATCGTGGGCTTTAAAACTGGCAGGATTCCAGCCCGGACTTGTCGTATGACATTCGGCGCATGAAGTGGAAAAACCTGTTTTCTGATGATTGGGTTTGGTGGTTGAATTAAAGTTCTTCAGGTGACAAGAAACACACTCAGTCGATATTTTCTCATAATTATTACTGACATGACATTGAGCACAGCTAATACTATGCCCACCGTTAAGCGGGAAAAACGCATGCTCAAAATTGGATCCGATCCAACCTGTGGCCTTTACGCCATGGCATTGAACACAACTGGTTGAGAAGTTTAGTTTTTGATGATCCGGGGCCTTTGCAGCCAGGTAATCTTTCTTATGGCAATTCACGCATTCAATGCCAAGCGGTTCAAATTGAAAATTGGATGCCGATGCATGACAGGAAGCACAATCCAGTACTGCATGATTTCCCAGCAACGGAAAACGGCTCAATTGATGCATGGTCTTGATATTTTTAATGATCCATGACCTGGTGTCGTGGCATTTGGCGCAATCTGACCCAAGGGTATTTCGGTGCATATCCGTATGGCAGGCGGTACATTCGCTCTTTGCTTCCTGAAATTTCAGTGATTTATGGCAGCTACTGCAATCAACTGACTGGTGCTGTCCGGTAAGTTTGAACGAGGTGGTATTGTGATCGAATGACATACTTGCTTTGGTCACCTTCCACGTTTTTGAAGTGTGACAAACAATACAATCTGTTTTTAAAGCAGAACCATGCGGTGATGATTGAGCATAACCGGTCAAGGTCATTACGATCAATACGATTAGATATGACAGTTTTTGCATTGCATTTTGGTGTTTTTGTATTGGATGAAAGGTCCAAAATTCGATTTGTTTACGAGATGACATTTTTTGCATTCAACATTTTGATGTCCTCCGTCGAGTTTAAAGCGGGTTTGGTTATGATCAAACTTTTCTGCTTTCCAGTTTTCGAACTTATGGCATTTAGTACAGTCAGTTGTCCCGTTTGCGTTAAATTGCTGTTGGTGCACATCGGTATGGCATTCTTCACAATTCCCTTTTAGTTCAGCGAACTTTTGTACGATAAGGTTGTCATTTTCTTTTTTGAAATGACAGTCACGGCATGTACGCCCGGCATGTTTTCCCTGCAATTGAAATGTAGTTGTTTGGTGATCAAACGTAACTTTATTCCAATTTATTACAGTGTGGCAACTTTCACATTTTCCTTCCGGAATAAACTTCTCCTTGATGTGGTTTTTATGAATGTTTTCGTGGCAAGCAACACAGCGTTTATCCAGATCACTAAATTGCCAATCCTTTTCTTTCTTATGGCATGCAATGCAAGGAGTTGCTGCATGTGCTCCTTCCAGTATAAAGCCACTGTTATTGTGTCGTTCGAAGGTGAACGAAGAGCCTAAAAATCCGTTTTCATTGTGGCAATCCTTACAGTCTGATGTAGCTTCCTTTTTACTGAATTGTCCTTTGTGGTAATCGGAATGGCAATCGGTACACCGGCTGGATTTGATCGGCGTTGTATATTTGCCTTTGTGGCATTTCTTACAATCGAGCGCCTGGTGTTTTCCTTTCAGCAGAAAATCTGTTTTGCTGTGATCAAACGTATTCATTCCGGCAGGTTGATGAAAAGAATTTTCGGAGTGACATTTCCAGCAGTCGTTTCCAAATTTATTGTCATGAACATCCTTGTGGCAATCGGTACAGTTATTAAATGTAATTCCTGAAAATTTTTGAAAATCCTTTCCTTCTTTCTTTTCCTTGGGATGACATTTAATACAAGTAACATCAGCATGTTTACCGATTAACGGGAATTTGGTTTTTTGATGTTTGAACTCCGTTGTTGGTTTGAATGAATCAGGACCATGACAGGAAGTACAATCGGCGGATAAAGTTTTTTGGTGATAATCGGCATGACACGATAAACATTTCGTATCCAAGCCCAAATAAGTCTTTCCTACGCTTTTCTGTGATTTTTTCGTTGTGATGAACTCATTTTTATGACACGCGCTACACGAAATCTTTGCATGTTTTCCTTTTAATTCGTAACCTGCCAGTTGGTGGTTAAACTTCACTGTGTCAAAACGTACAATTTGGAAATTACGACCGTGATGATCGCTGTGGCAGGCAAAACATTCTTTACCTTTCACTTCAGCCGAAGTATGATAACCTTTTTTCAGCTCAACCATTGCTTTGATTTCCTTGTGACAATCCAAACACTTTGAAGATTCCACTGTTTTACCTAATTCATGGCAGGCTGTGCAATTGGAAAGCCCTTCAAGTTTGGCATGTGCAAGAGTCAGTTTGCCTGGCGATAGTTGTGCAAGGCATTCGGATAATCCGACCGTTAGGAAAATACTGATAAAAACGATTGCATATCTTCTCTTCATGCTTTCTACTGCAAATTAGGTAAATATCAACTAGTGTTTCAAAAGGGCTTCACCGAACTTTTTGGTAATTTTGATGCCCGCTTTTTCAAGGAATTGGGTCGGAAGTTCTCCTCCGGCAAAGATGTAAACCAAATCGTTTTCCAATTCAGTCACCACACCCGATAATAAATCTGCTATTTTTACATGATCTTCCTCAATTGTTTTTAGGCTTGTATTAAACCTGACATCAATTTGCTGAAGTGACATGGCCTCTTTTATTCTGACATTGTTACCTGGCTTAATCCGCCCAAAAGCATCGCCCCGGTAAGAAAGGGTGACCTGATTCTGACCGGTCAAAAGCAGCGCAGTTTCGATGGCTGAGTCACCACCTCCAACGACAACTATTTTTTTGTTTTCGATTAATTCAGGTTCCAACAAACGATAGGCAACTTTGGCCGTCATTTCGCCAGGGATATTCAATTTGCGTGGAGTTCCCCTTCGTCCGATTGATAATAATACTTTCCGGGTAGTAAACTGCTCCTTGCCAACCGTCCCGATAACAAATCTGCCCCCTTCAAAAACAATACTCTCTACTTTTTCATTTTCTCTGATCACTATCTCATTTTTGCCTAATACATCTATCCAAAGATCCAACAGTTCAGTCTTACTGGTTTCAAACAGCTTCACCTTTCCGTAAAGCGGAATATCCATTGGCGATGTCATAACAATTTTCTTTCTTGGAAATGTAAAAACAGTTCCACCAAGTGAATCTTGTTCTAAAGTCAAAGCCGAAAGTTTGAGTTTTTTGGCGGTCAGCGATGCCGAAATACCTGCCGGGCCAGCTCCAACAACAATTAAATCAAAATCAGCCTCAATTTGCTTATCGATTTTCTTCGCTAAATTTTCAACCGCTTGCCTTCCTTGTACAACTGCATTCTTTATAAGACCCATTCCACCTATTTCTCCGGCAATATAAATACCCGGCACATTGGTTTCAAACATTTGATCAACATGTGGTAACTCTACTCCACGCTTTTCGGTTCCGATGCATAAAGTAATCGCTTGAGTCGGGCAGGCATGAAAACAAGCGCCATGGCCAATACAGTGCGATGTATTGATTGCAGTGGCTTTTCCATTCAATATACCCAGGATGTCTTTTTCAGGACATGCTGTAATGCATGCACCCGATTGGATACAGGAATTAACATTCACAACAGGGTGCAACGAAACGGGCTCGTGCAATCCATCTTCTTTAGCAATCCTTATTTTTTCTTCAACAACTTTCGAATTTCTCTTTTGTTTCCGGAGATAAATAAAAAGTATGGAGAAAAATAGAATAGCAAAGAATGAATAGATGATAATATCTTCAGTTAATTCTTCCATTATTGTTATTTAAAAAATCCATCGGGCGCCAAAGGTAACTGTCACAACTACATGAATAATCATAATAATCAACATCAGAATAGCAAATGGCAAATGCGCAACATGCCAATATTTAAAGAGGTTTTGCATAGTGATAAGGCGGTCAATTTTCCGGTTCAGACTAATTTCATCTTTAATGAGCCCAATCACATGCTTAAAATTTTTACCTGAAATGTTTTGCTGTTTCAGAATTGACTTGATCTCCCTGACGGTTTGTCGTTCAAAGCTATATTTAGCAATACTTCTTTTGAGTATATTATTTTCCAGCCGGGTGGGCCTCTTTTTCATCGCCTGGGTAATGGCGTCAAGGACACTGTCATCGAGGTTATAAAGCACAATAAGCTTTTGATTGAGCTCATCCTTGATCTGATTGATTTCGTTCAGGTTCATTTCCTGTCCTTCAATGGTTCTTGGAATTTGCAAATAAATATACCTGCCGATAACCCCACTTAGAACTACTGCAACCATGCTCCAAAAACTTACCGCTACCAGTCCTCCAAACTTGAAGGCTGTATGATAAAGTACCAATACAGGACCCAGAATACAGAGGAAAATATGAAACTCGAGCCAATGCTTCAAAACACCTATCCTTGAAAATTTCCTGATTCGTTTACGAAGCATATACATGGCTACACCTATGAGAATCAACAGCGAACCGATGATCCCAAAACCGTGGCCCAATACTCCGCTTGACTTAAGAGCTTGATAATCCGGATGATAAAAACGATCTTCCAGACTTAGTGAATAATAGGAATATCCGACATAAGCTAAATATCCTGTAGTAAATATTACGATAAGAGAAAGTATTCCTAAATATATACGGTGAGTGTTGCTACCCTTCATTTTTCATTTTTTATATTCCCTACCAACAAATGCCTCATCTTTCAATAGGATGAAAGTACTAATTAAATTCAAATTCAAACATCTTAACGCAATTATTTTAAAAAAAGTATTCCGATGATGATTCTGATCATAGTTTGGCAAATCTGAAAAGTGCATACCAACCCATTGCTTCCCAATAAAATAAATATTTATGATTTTACATGAATGTGCATCTGAGATCCTCTTCAGAAAACTAATGCTGCTTTATAATTCACTATAGGTTTCAGGTTCTTCCCACATTTCAGCACAAATAAATTATCTTTACCGGGCAGAGATTCTTTATTTCGATTTTGCATGAAGAAGGTTTTGATCATCACTTACTACTGGCCTCCATCGGGAGGTGCCGGCGTTCAACGGTGGCTGAAGTTTGCCAAGTATTTGCCTGAATACGGCTGGCAACCGGTCATTCTGACAGTCGATCCGCACTATGCCAGTTATCCGCAGCGCGATGAAAGCCTGGTGTCTGAAGTTGGTCCCAATTGTCTGGTTTATACTACGAAAAGCTTTGAGTTTTATAACCTTTACAAATTAATATCCGGAAAAAAAGAAGTTCCCTACGGTGGTTTTGCCAGCGAATCGAAGGATGGAATTCTTCAGAAAGTATCCAAATTCGTAAGAGGCAATTTTCTGTTGCCCGATCCACGCAAAGGCTGGAATAAATACGCCTTAAAAAAGGCAATTGAACTGATCAATGAATTCAACATCGACACTGTGGTAACGACCAGCCCACCACATTCAACCCAGCTTATCGGACTAAAACTGAAACAAAAATTCAAGGTACGCTGGATTGCCGATTTGCGCGATCCCTGGACCGATATTTATTACTACAACCAGTTTAATCACACGGCGCTGGCTCAAAAGATTGATAAAAGCTATGAGCGTAAAGTGATTGAAAATGCGGATTACCTGATCACTGTGAGCGAAGATGTGAAACGCATTTTTGCTGAAAAATCAGAAATGGATATCGCAGCCAAAACAGTTGTGATACCAAACGGTTTCGACGGGGATGATTTCAGAAAAACAAATGTTCCGGTTGAAACCAAAAAGATAATTACCTATACCGGAACCATTTCTGAAGCTTACGATGTGGATTGCTTACTGGAAGCGCTTCTCCGTTTGAATGATCGTTTGAAATCTCAACTGCTGATCCGGTTTGTGGGGAAAGTGCCGTTTCCGGTCGAGCAAAAATTCAGGGCTACCGGACTTGAAATTGAATTGGTGGGTTACGTCGATCACACCAGATCCATCGAATATTTATTCCGGTCTGACTTGCTTTTGCTGGTTATTCCAAAAGTGAAAAACAACCGGGGAATACTTACCGGTAAATTTTTTGAATACCTGGCTTCACAAAAACCTATTCTTGCCATTGGTCCAACCGATGGCGATCTGGCCAAAATCGTGAAGGAAACCAAATGCGGAAGCCTTTTCGACTATGAGGATCCGGAAGGGATGCTCCGGTTTATTCAGGATAACCTGACCAATCCGGTTACTCTCATTCATCCTGAACTGTGGAATCAATATTCACGGAAACAGTTGACTAAAAAGATAGCAGAATTACTCTAGGCTTAGGATAGCCTGTTTAATTCTTTTTTCAGGTTCCGTCAGGAACCAAATGTCGGTAGGATGAATGAAAATATGCATTCCTTTTGTCCCGTACGCCCGCCTGCCTTCGGTAGGCCATCAAACGGCGGGCAGGGGACAAGACTAAGATCGAAAATCAGCATTTCTACCGACAGATTTTCGAAATTTTTTAAACAGTTTCTTAAAGTTTGAAAAACATGAGCAAAACCGTAATTATTAACCGCCCGCTTTCTGATGAAGAAACCAATGCCATCATCCGATTGGCTGAATGTGGAGCGAATGTTTTTGCTTTGTCAGGGGGAAATTCACCGGTTTTTACTCAACGAATAGCCTTGAATCCGGAAGAAAAAAAGGTAGTGAATTACACGACCATGGCCGAAGTACTTGGGTTTGGCGACATACCGGTTGGCGATCAAACGGTAGGCGACCTTTTCCGGATTGATACGGCCAGTATTTGGCACTACCATAAATTCAGGGTGTATTTTGCAGTCCGGAACCTGTTGTATTTCCTGAAGCCTCTACAACAACATTTTAACTCTTTTGACGATCATACCTGGTTTGTTTCTTCGGAAGCAAAACCTTTGCAAAAACTGTTTCCTAAAGTCGATTTCAGGTTTCCGGCGGCAAAAAACAAAGCCAAATATAATTTGGGCGATCTCTTCAGTTATTTGGTTCTGGTTAAGTATCGTTTTTTCAGTTATTTAATTTCAGGAAAGAAGAAGCCGAAATATCTTCTTTACCTGACCGAAAAATATTCGACGGTGATGGATAAGCAAACACTAAGAACCAAGTCCGGCCACCATATTCTCGAATACCTGATTTCAGAACTGGATGGGCGTTTTGCCCTGCTGACTGAGGTTCTGATGCCGAAGCCGAAAGGCAAATCGGACTATTCTTTTTCATGGAAACAGTATCAAACTTCGTGGAATCGTTGTCCAAAAATTTTTCTGGAAGGGTTCCTTATTTCAGGATTATTGAAAAGCAAGGTTCGGAAATCAGCAAAAAAAGCACAGCAAACGATCAGGCTGGCTTATCCCAAAATTCGTGAAGTGGAGCTTACAATGATTCAAAAACTAACGCTCGAAGTTTTTCAGTCGCTCGACAAATCGACCGGGTTCTTTCTGTACCGCTACTTTGCAGCCCGAGATTATTTTTCCGGTTCAGAAATAAAAGCATTGATTGCCGGAGATGAAAACAGTCCGCTCACCAAATCGATCCTGGATGCGGCCAAATTTTGCGGAATTAAAATAATCGGGCTTCAGCACGGAACCATGCACGATTTGCACCCGGCCTATCTTTTCACTGCAAATGACCGAAAAAATCGGATCATGCCGGATCTGATGCTGACCTGGGGAAAATACTGGGAAGAATTTTTGGTTGAAAAGGGCAATTATCCGAAGGAATCTGTGGTTTCGGTCGGGCAAATACGCACCGATATTATTCCGGTTTTGGTACAGTCTGAACGGATGAAGCAGGCTAATCCGGCTGAACGGATCGTTTTTGCCTCGCAGCCCCAGCGCGACCCCGAATTGAGGCGCCAGGCCGCTTATGACGTGTTCGCTGCAGCGCGTAAATTGCCTAACACACAGCTAATTGTAAAACTTCATCCGCGGGAATTTGCTGATTCTGACTATTATTCGGCTATTGCAAAAGAGGCCGGTTGTACAAATTACGTTTTCGATAAAACTTCCGATTTGTATCAACTGATTGCTTCATGCGATG
This sequence comes from Bacteroidota bacterium, assembly GCA_030684645.1. Taxonomy (GTDB): domain Bacteria; phylum Bacteroidota; class Bacteroidia; order Bacteroidales; family Prolixibacteraceae; genus Aquipluma. Next base: position 8,598 of record JAUXUF010000021.1, read on the forward strand.
TGCTGATTACCTGTTTCTCAACCGTGGGAACCGAAACTGTTTATTTCTACAAACCATTGATTATTCTCGATCATCTGAAACAGGATATTATGGGATATGCTGCTGAAGGCGTGGCTTTCCAGGCTACCGATGCCGATAGCCTGGCACGAATCCTCTCCGGAATTTCACGTGGGTCACTTAAGATCGACCGTGCCAAATACGACTCCTTTATCCTGAAATACGCTTGCCAGATCGACGGAAAAGTGGCTGAAAGATGCATCAAAACAGTTACATCTGCCGATTATTCTTTTCCGGCTAGCGGTTCTTAACTGTAAAACCGGCGCTTCCGTGGCCTATCCGGCCGTTTGGCGAAATGCCCTGCACCTCAATCATGAAATCTGACAAAACCTTTCCCGTGGTTAATGAAAATTCGATCAGGCCTGATTCATCTGCTTTTTGTTCAGGAATCCACTGAAGCGTAGTCCGAAAATCTTGTTTCGGATTGGTTGGTTCTGCCTGAAATACATTGGAAATCCTGAATCCGCCTTCGTATTGGTTTTTATTTTCCTTTTGGGCTGATGGTTGTATTACCGGACCCTTTTTCTGGAATATTTCAATGACTCCAACCGAATTTAACCCGGTATAGCGCTGGATATCCATCGGATTGGTCGAAACATTGATATGATCAATGTCAATGGTCGAAAGCGATTGGATAATCGAGATATCAGTTCCCAATTGTTGTCCGTCTAAAACCAATAACGCGCCCCCCTGGTAATTGATGGAGTTTTCGGAACCGATAAAAACGATCTGGTTATTCACGATTTTATAAGGTTTAATGGTTTTTATCACATCCATAATGTTGGTGGAATTAGCTAATAATTTGCGTTGATTATCTAACGCATTGGTGTTTGGTTTAAGCAGTTTGGGCGCTTTGGAAAATAAATCCTGATTGTTGCTGAAATAGTTCTGGTCAGCAACCCGATCGATGTTGAATGAATGATACTTCCATGCATTATTTGCAAGATAGGTCGAAACCTGAGCTTCAAAATTAGGATTCATTGTGACTAGTAATTCCCGTTTTCCTTCCGGATCGGTGGCTTTAGCTGTGAAATCCTTTGCGTTAGCCCCATACAAATTCGGAAAAGAAAAAAAGCCATTGGAATTGGTAGTTGTGGTATGCATTTGCATGGTTTTGTTATTCACCAGGCTTACCTTGGCTTTGTTCATTTTAGTTCCGTTTTTATCAGTCACCACGCCCGATGGAACATTGTTTCCATTGAATTGATCAGGAGCATTTTCGGGTTTAAACTGCATGATTGCATCCCAGTTAAATCCCTTGGTGCGGTTTGCAATCAGAAAAACATCCATAAGCGCCGAATTGCTGATTTTGTTTTTAAATGCCTGTGCTATGATTGAAAATGGGGTTTCAAGTTCGGAACCAATCATCAGGTATTCATCAATTGGTTGACTGGCCAGTTGGTTGCGAAATTTATCGCTGACAGCTATGGCGACATTTCCGGTAAGGGGCTGGTTGTTCTCGTCGGTCAGCCGAACTTTTACTTTCATGCTTTCATTGGGTTGTAAACTGAGTTTTTCAGGCGTGACTTCAATGTTGAGCTGTTGATTTTTATCCGTAAAAACGATGCGTTCAGCCAGTAAGTTTCCTTCTTTCGAAAATACGGAAAGCAGGTTTATCCCCTGAGGAAGGTTTTCTGCCGGAACCTTTATTCTCCCGACTCCGTCAATATCCATGTCGGCTGCCCAGTAAATGCTGGCCCCCCGGGTTACCATGAGGGCAATGGAATGTTTTTGCTTATCGGCAAAAACCAGGTTGGCCGAGATAAATCCTGCATCGGTCTTAACTACCGATAAAGAGAGTCCACCCGGATCCGGGGCAGGAAGTTCAAACGATTGATTTTGTCCGGTTTTGCCTGAAATCAGCAGTTTATATTTTTGTTTTCCATCAGCTAGTATCGGAACCAAACCAAGTCCGGGAGTAAACGTTTTAACAAGACTAATAGATTTACCTTCCTGGTTCAGAACTGAACCTTCCACATCGACCGGCATTCCCCATTTATTGAAGGCCGTGAAACCAATTTTACCTGGTGTTCCTGGAATCAGGGTTCCTCCTTCAGGATAGAATTTGATAACCACCGGATCCAAATTCGTCGGAAGAAACACTTCATGTTTCCACTCGTCCCTGGAATCGCTTAACAGGCAGGTAAAAGGCTCACCGTTGGTTTTGTCTGGAATAGTTAGCGTGACTGTTGTTTTGCCATTGGCATCGGTTTTAATTTTCCCCTTTTCGATGATTTCGGTACCATTTATAAACTGATACCGGAAGGATGTGTTTTTCTGAATGTTGCCCGAAACATCACGAAGAACTATAAAGATTTCGTTTTTCTGTCCGGAAATGGAAATGCTGTCGTTGACAACCGTTTCGACTACCCATTGGTCAGTATATTCCGGATTAATTTTCAGCGGTATGCAGGCTATTTCTTCCGGTGAATGATGCACCGAGGTATAAGCCACCAGGAAATAGTTGTCTTCCGGAAAGTCTTCCGGAATTTGAATATCGCCGGGAGCTGATCCATTGTCCAGCCTGAAAATATCCTGCAATACTTGTGTCCCTTTTTTATTGTAGAGCTTTACAAAGAGTTCAAGTCCTTCCTGGGAAATTGGTTGATTATTCGCATCAGAAACAAATGCACGGAGCCAAATGGTTTCTCCTGGCTTGTAAAGAACTTTGTCTGTCATTAAAAATACTTTCTCTCTTGGATTGCTGCTGAACCAGGTCGTGATCTGCTGACCTATTTTTGGAATCGGACCCTGATCCTGTGCCGATAGTATCATTCCTGCAAAAAGAATAAATGTCAATAAGGTTAAAGTTTTCATGGCCCTGAGATTATTTTTTTTTGATAATGTTTTGGTACTCTTGGTTATTTTGGAACAACGAGTCGTTTTTCATAGCAGAGTTCCGGAGCGCTTTCCGGAGATCTTCAGAAGGTTTAATGGTGTTGTAATCGCCCCAAAAACTTTCATCATAAGTGGTTATGATTTCAGTAAATATATCCTTCGGACTAAAGAGTTCGTCCCGTTTGTAGTGTGTCCCGTCATCCGGATGAATATCAGTAATCAATAATTCTGAAACGCTTCGAAAAGTAGAATTGATCTTGTCTTTTTTGCTTTTCACCTTGAAATTGATTGAAGCCACTGCATTACTTAAATGCCATTTATTTCCGCCCCGGCGGTAACTGACTTTATAGTCAACTTTAATTGGCCGGACAAAAAAGTCCTTGGGTTTTTTTTTGATCAGCGATTCGCGGGCAAAGTTCAAGCCAGTGCGACTTAGGCTGAATTCTGCCTGAACGAGCGCAAACGATGACATATCAATAAATAATTTGCCCTGATAACAGGGATAATCAATCTTTTCTTTGGGTTTAAACCTGATCAGATAAGTCTGGCGATTGTCTATTTCAACGATATCATCCAAGGTGTATTTGTAAAATTCGCGGAATTCAGGATCGAGAAATGAGTCGAGTGTTTTAATAACATCAAGTTTAGTGATGTAATACGGACCTCCCTGAATTTTAAAATCGACAAATTGAAACGGTTGTACATCAATGCTTTTACGTCCTTTTATGAATTTAATCTTATCCTGCGAAAATGTATTTTCATAAGGAGCTTTCCGAATTTCCATGAGCGCTTCGGACACATCGATGTATTTCTCATCCTGCTGAAGTACCTCACGGTAAAACGAAGTCATAATCTCTGGATCGCGCGAATAATTGAGGGCAATTTTGGAAAGCATTTTATCTAAAATCTCCTGTGGATTGAGTACGGTAACCTTAATTTCTTTCAGCAGAACTGTGGTCGGATGAAGGTAAACGGAATAGCTGTCGTTGGTGAGTTCACTGATTGGCTGATGGTATTGCTGGTATCCCAGATGTGAAAAAATGACGGTGTCTTCTTTCATCGATCCAGGTATCTTCAGGTTAAATTCACCATCAATGTTCGACATAGTGCCGATGTTGCTGCCTAAAATTGAAATGCCGGTATAAGGCAAAACATCCTTTTCTTCGATGTCGCTAACTTTTCCCATAAACGAGATGTTTTTTGCATTTTCTTCGGGAATTACAGAATCCTTTGTGATTTCTTCAACTTCAGGCTTGGCGATGATAATCTGGTCGCCAAGTATCTTGTATCCGAATTTCGAATCGAACAAAACATCGAGGGTTCCCCGTATTGTTTTGCCAGAAACTGAAATCGTAATTAATTTATCCGCCTCAATCAGAGTGGCATCATACGAAAAATAGACGTGTGCCTGAGCGGAAATTTTTTCGAGAAGGGAAGTAACCGTTTCGTTTTCGGCTTCGAGGGTAATCCGAATATCCAGTACGGAATTGTTTCCCTTTTGTCCGGAGGCAATCCTAAGCGACAAAAGGAAAACAAGAAGAAAAAGTCCGTACGGTGGTTTCATGTTCAGAACATTTTTTTCAGGAAGAATTCTGTTTTGACTTGTTCCCCGTTTCGCAGAATAGTCAATTTTATTCTTTTATCTTCCTGACTTTGGAACAGTAAATTTATGTCATTTAAAGTTAAAGACTTGTGGCTGGTATTATTTAATGCGATAATCTGATCATTTTCCAGTATTCCGGCGTAATAGGCCGGTGAGTTCTTCCGGATATTACTGATCAGAAAAATGGGCACACCAGGCATTGGGTTGGTAACTTCCAGACCACTCATGTTGTAATTAAAATCGTCTTTCAGGTTACTGTTTGGCCTTAGGATGAGCCGCTTGTTCGGATAATCCATGGTTACATAAAACCTCCGCAGGATTTCAGCCCCCAATGTTCCGTTACGGTCATTTTTACCAATTAACTGATCAAGCAGATCGTTCTCGGGGAAGGCAACGATGGGTTCGTATAAAACCAGCGGACCAACCCAAATTGCCCCGATTCGTCCTTTTTTCCCGTACAAATCACCGCTTAGGCCACGTCCCAGAAAGGTTTCAATGTGGTTTTCAGGAAGCGTTATCCGGTTGTCTGAATTTGTCGATAACCAAAGGGCATCACTGGCGCCCGTGTCAACCAGTAATTTCACCGGAACGTCTTCGTTTTTATCGGTTACGATACTGGTTTTCACAAATGGTTTATTTTGCTCAAAGGTCAGTGGTAGGATGATATCTTTTTCTCTTCCCTTGTAAGTGAAATATTCCGGTTTGATCAGCGTTAGCCGGTGTTCGGCATAATCGATTTTAACAACATAGTCTTTGAAAAGATTAAAGCCAATCATGCCGTGAACGGGGATTCCCAGGATGTGCGAAATCTGAAAATTTTCGCTGATTACCATTTGAATTTCCTGGTCATAGGCTACCAGTCCTTCGATAGCGATGGTATTATTGCCCGACCGGTATGCCGTTAACTGTTCTCCTTCGCCAAGTCCCTTGACATTGATGGGCTGAAGATAATTCAGGTTCAATTTGTTTACGAAAGGAAGCTCGGTAATAATCGGATATCTGACACCGGTATCAAGAATAAAGTTGAGCGTATCCGAATTGTTTATGGTTACCGGTATGATAATCAGGTTACTCGACGTTTTGAATTTGATCGAGATCGACTTTTTCTTCGGATTATCGAACACAAATCCCGTTTGAGTGGTGTAATCTCTGATTCTCTTTTCGTAATCGAGACTCTTGTCCATGGCAACGTAATCCCTCACAACCAATATGTTATCCTGAATCTCAAAAAGAAGGTAGAAATCTTTCATCAATTGATCGAGAACATATTTGATCGGCTTGTTAGATACATTCAAACTGATATTTTTCCCTTCAATCAGTTTTGAATTGTAGGAATAATCGAGGTTGAGATACTTGCAGATACGTTCAATAACGTTCTTTAGAGATTCATTTTCAGCATAAATACTTATATTCTGATTGAGAACGTTGGGGGTTTGATCAATTCTTTGTTCTTGTTTTGTCTTTTGTCTGCTACTCTGTTTGGTTACCTGTTTTGTGTTTTGTTTCTGACCATAAGAAGTCAACGGAGAGACCATCAATAAAACATAAAGCAAGGCGATAAAGCAGAGAGGTATTTTTTGAATTGTTTTCATGGCTTTAAACAATTAAAAATTAGGAGCGTGCTTTTAAAATATACTGTCCGTTAATCTTCTGAACCTTGATTTGAAAAGTTGTTTCGATAACTTCCAGAATAAAATCGAGGGAATAGTCATTGAATTGGGCAGTGAGAAGAAGTCCGTTTAGCTTTGGGTCGGCTAAGCGGATGTTTACTTTGTAAACTTTTTCCAGATTTCCGATTACTTCGATCAACGAAGTCGCCTTAAAATTCAGGTTGTGGGTCTTCCAGGCTAAAAAATTGGGATCCCGGTTGGTGGTTTTAAGCAGTGAGTTGCTTGAATAGACCAATGTTCCTTTGTCGCCAGGAGTCAGGATCAGTTCATCGTTTTGCAGAATTTCAGGGGTCTTGTTTAAAACCTGCACCTTGCCGGTTTTAACAATTACCTCTACTGATTTAGTTGCCGGATAGGCGCTTACGTTAAAGCTGGTACCAAGAACTTTAATTTGAGCTTTACCGGCATGTATGATGAAAGGTTTGTTTTTATTCGGAATAACTTCAAAGAAGGCCTCGCCCTCAATAGTAACTTCACGGATTTTCCGGCCAAATTTTTGGGGATACTCAATTTTGGAGTCGCTATTTAAACTTACCAATGTGCCATCCGGAAGGGTAACCGTTTTTACCATCCGATCGGCAGCCGATATTTCCAACATGATTCGGGAAGCCGAAGGGTTATAAAAAAGCTCATATCCTGAAACCAATAGCAAAGCTGCAAACAAGACGGCAGCAGCAACACGGAAAATAGGATTCAGGAATAACTTTCTGAACCTGGAAGAAGATGAATGGTGTATCCGTGATTCTACCTTTTCCCACGCCTGGCCTGCCGGATACTTCTTCAGCTCGAAATACAAATCAACCTGTTTGGTCAATTTCAGGAGCCGTTCTCTTTCTTTTTCGTCGGAAATCACTTCGTTCGCAACCGAGGATTCTTTCTCCGAAGGATTTTCATCGTAAATCGATTTTGCGAGCAAGGTCCAATCGTTATCTTCTATGTGTTGATTTGTTTTCATTCGTTTATATGACATTAGAAAGCAGGTTTAACCCTTATTGCCGGTATCCGATTTTTTAACGAATAACAACAAAGTCATTAAATGATTGCTGAAATCTTTTAATTCGGTGCGTAAGTGCTTTAATGCCAGACCCATCTGCGCCTCAACTGTTTTGACAGAGATGTTTAATTTTCCGGCAATTTCGGTGTACTTCAGGCCCTGCTCACGGCTAAGCCTGAAAATTTCCTTTCTTTTTGGTGGAAGCGAATCAATACTTTTTTCAATTTTCTGGATCAGATCTACTTCAAGGTAGTATTGCCCGGGATCGATATCCTGATGCGAGGACTGCAATATCTTACTGGCATATTGCTTTTTTATTTTCTCGTGCTGGATCTGGTTCAGGCAATGATTACGGACTGATCGGAAGAAGTAGTGCTTGACTGAAGTTTCAATGTTTAATGATTCGCGCTTTTCCCAGATTTTGACGAACATATCCTGAACGGTTTCCTCGGCCAGTTCGCTGTTGTTCAGAAACTGACCGGCAAAATGGCACATAGCCGAATAATGTTTCAGAAACAAAGCCTGAAATGCCTGTTCGTCTCCTGCTTTGAGTTTAAGATACAATTCATTGTCTTCATTCAAATCCATAGGTTCTGCGACTTCTCGGGCGATTTTGTGAATTTGGCTAAAGGTATAAAAAATTCGAAAATGGCTTATGATTGATTAACTCTTCTGCTCGGATAAGAAAAAAAAACTAAATATTGAGCGAAATCTTTTGTGCAAAGGAATTTTCCATTATTTTTGCAGCCTGTTTACGAAAATGCCCGGATGGCGGAATTGGTAGACGCGCTGGACTCAAAATCCAGTAACAGCAATGTTGTGTGGGTTCGATTCCCACTCCGGGTACGGAAAAACCTCTTAACTGATTGATAGTTAAGAGGTTTTTATTTGGCAAGCAACAAGACTGACACTATTCTTATTAAAACTTTAGTAGGAAACATAATCCGGCTTGTTTTAAGCCTTATTAATTCATTTGTAAATCATTAAGGTGATAAGCTCAGATTTAGACTCATGCTCCAATTCTACGAAGTCCCCCCGATTTTTGGATCGAACTTCAAAACAGATAACTTTGGATAGATTGTTACAATTAGTTATATATTGGGTAAGGATGGCTCAGGGATTCCATCCTTCAAAATAGGAAGTAAATCTGTTCACGATTAAAGAATGTCTTCTAAAGGTAAGGGATGGAATCCTTTGCTGCCAATAGTTATTTAGTTATATAGTAGGTTTTCGATGACATGGGAAAGGGATTGGTTTAGAATATTTTTTTCAAAGAATAGCTATTCAAAGAATGTTTCAATATATTTGATTGCTTCAAGCGCTAATATCTATCATTTTAAATAAAATGAACGAGAATGATTTTCCCAAAATTCTAATTGCTGAAGATGTAGAGTCAAACTTTCTCTATCTAAGGGCTGTCCTTAGTAAGTTTAATGCAACCGTATTTTGGGCGATAAATGGGGTAGAAGCAATTAAGATTTGTGACGAGGAGGAAACTATTGATTTGATTCTGATGGATTTACAAATGCCTGAAATGAATGGTTATGAAGCAACCCAAATATTGAAAAAGAAATATCCGAATCTTCCTATTATTGCACAAACAGCGTTTGCCATGTCAGAAGACCGGGAGAAGGCGCTGGATTACGGCTGTGATGATTATCTGGCAAAACCCATCAAATCAAAAGATCTGTTGAGCGTAGTGGGAAAGTACATCAAACTATAAAATACGAAGTATTTGTTGCAGAAAACGTCCATCAATATTAAGATGGACGTTTTTTGTAATTGGCCGGTACTATTAAATACACATCAATCATTACTTTTGTCCGGGTAAAACCCGAATATTTTATGTGGATGTTTATTCAAAATGAGAAAAAATAGTTGAAAGCATGGAGAAAAATTCCAGTGATAACAAACAATTTCTACTTGATCAGAGATATTTAAAAATGGCCTCGGTCTGGGCTCAGAATTCCTACTGCAAACGGCGGCAGGTTGGGGCACTGCTGGTAAAGGATAAGATGATTATTTCAGACGGTTACAACGGAACACCTTCAGGATTTGAAAATAATTGTGAAGACGAAAACAACAAAACCTTCCCCTATGTTTTACATGCCGAGGCCAACGCAATTACCAAGGTAGCCAAGTCAAACAACAGCAGTGATGGCGCTACTTTATATGTGACCTCTTCGCCATGCATGGAATGTGCCAAACTGATTATTCAGGCAGGTATAAAAAGGGTCATATTTTGCGATAATTACCATCTTGAAGATGGAATCATCCTCTTAAAAAAAGCTAATATTGAAGTCGTTCAGGTAGGACTTGCGCAATAGAAACGAGATTCAAAAAACAAATTACAAATAGATGAAAAACTTTAAATTCTCAGTTTATATCCCGGTATTGTTAGCGATAGCCTTGGGTACCGGCATTTTGATCGGAAACAAACTGACACGAAATTCAGGGCATGACTTCACCTCCATGTCGAAGGCTACCAAACTGGATGCCATCGTCGATTTAATCCAGAATTCCTATGTGGATTCCATTTCGACCGATACCCTGATTGAAAAAACCATTCCTCAGCTGCTTAAAAACCTTGATCCACATACTTCCTATATTCCTGCCAAAGAGTTGGTTGGCGTTGAAGAAGAAATGCATGGGAATTTTGGCGGGATCGGCGTTCAGTTCTCCATTCAAAATGATACGGTTTTGGTGGTTGATGTGATTTCGGGTGGACCTTCGTCAAAACTTGGAATTATACCCGGCGACCGCATTGTAACTGTAAACGATACCTTGCTGGCCGGTGCTGGTTTGAAAAACGAAAAGGTCCTTTCGAAACTTCGGGGTGAAAAAGGGACTAAAGTAAACGTGGGAATCAAACGCCATGGATTTAAGGATCTGATTGCTTTTGAAATTATCAGGGGAGATATTCCGATCTACAGCGTTGACGTCAGTTACATGATTGATCCCACCACCGGTTACATCAAGGTTAGCAGGTTTGGTGAAAAAACTTACGAAGAATTTATGGCAGGGCTTAAAAAGCTCGATCAACTCGGGATGAAAAATGTGATTGTTGATTTGCGCGGAAATCCGGGTGGTTACCTGAATGCCGTTATCCGAATGGTAAACGAGTTTCTGGATAAGGGCGAACTGATTGTTTATACGCAAGGGAATACACAACCGCGCAAAACCTACCAGGCCGATAGCCAGGGGGGATACCGCGAAAAAGGAATCGTAGTTTTGATTGATGATTTTTCTGCCTCAGCCAGCGAAATATTCGCCGGGGCCATTCAGGATAATGACCGGGGATGGATTGTTGGACGCCGGTCGTTTGGAAAAGGCCTGGTTCAGGAACAAATACCTTTTAACGACGGAAGTGCCATGCGCCTGACGGTTGCCCGCTATTACACGCCAAGCGGAAGGTGTATCCAGAAACCATACGACAAGGGGAATGATGAATATTACAAAGACATTATGGATCGTGCGATTCACGGTGAATTTCAGAAGGAAGACAGCATCAAGTTTTCAGGTAAAGAAAAGTTTAAAACCTTAGCTGGACGTGTTGTTTATGGCGGAGGCGGAATTATGCCAGATTTCTTTATTCCTGCCGACACGATCGGGTACTCCAATTATTATTCAAAAATAACCCAGAAAGGTCTGGTTTATCAGTTCGCGTTGGATTATGCAGATTCAAACCGGAAACTGCTGTCGAAACTTACCTCGGCCAACGAATTCGAAAACTATTTTCAGAAAACAGACCTTCTCCGTTTATTCGTGGTTTTTGCCGAAAAGAAAGGTGTCAAACTGAACAGTTCAGACCTGAAAATATCCTCTAAAATAATTGATAATCAGATAAAAGCATACATTGCCCGAAATATTATCGGCGAAGAAGGTTTTTATCCGATCATTAAAAATATAGATAAGACTTTAATCGAGGCCATCGAAAAAATGAAACTTCCTATTCAGCAAAATTTAACCACCGCTGTAACAAAATGAAATAGCTGTTCGTCATACCAGGTAAAAAAGTAAGCGAATCAACATGAATGTGAAAGAATACAACCAGTCGGTTAATTTGTATTCAGATAATGTTTTCCGCTTTATCCTGAAAAACCTCAAAGACGAAGAACGGGCCCGCGACATCGTTCAGGATAGTTATGAGAAATTGTGGCGAAATGCGGATAACGTGAACGCTGAAAAGGTCAAATCGTATTTGTTTACAACGGCTTACCATACCATGATTGATGTATTGCGGAAGGATAAACGCCAGACTTACCTGGAAGATTATCAGACTTCGGAAAACTCGCACAATGACCAATATTCTGATCTGGCTGAAATCCTGAACGTGGCAGTCAACCAATTGCCCGAAATACAACGGAGCGTCATTCTGTTACGCGACTACGAAGGTTATTCCTACAAGGAAATTGGTGATATCACTACATTAAGTGAAGCCCAGGTAAAGGTTTACATTTACCGCGCCCGGGTTTTCCTGAAGAATTACATCGGTAAAATGGAGGTAGTGGTATGAAGATAACCAGAGATAATTACGAACCTTTTTTCCTGGATTTTCTGGAAGGTAACCTGGCAGAGGATCAGATCGATCAGTTTTTGGATTTTCTGAAACAAAATCCAGATTTGAAAGAAGAACTGCACCA
>JAUXUF010000022.1 GCA_030684645.1 Bacteroidota bacterium
CCGAGGACTTCAACCGATTGTGAATTAAATTTCTCCATGATTACTTTTTTTTTGTTAATAAATCATGGCGATTTACTTATATTCGTGTGCAAAAGCTACCCGAAGTGAAACGGAGGGTTTCGCTTGAACATCAGCTACCCGCAAGTGCGGCAGCAGTGGTTTTCGGTGTGCATCTTTCCGCCCGGGCAGCTTATCGGCTTGACAGGAAATCGCCCGCAATCCGCCCCTGCGTGTAGCTTCCAACGACGTTGGCTGTCATTAAAAAAAAGAAATGAAGAAGATAATATTATTAACATTGACAATTTTAGTTGGGTTAAATTCAAGAGCTCAAGATGTAATTCCGTTTTCCTTGACAGATTCAGGACATATAGTAATTGAGGCTAAAGTTGATAGTATTGCAGGAACTTTTATATTCGACACAGGTGCAGGACTAAATATGTTTTTTGGAGACTTTCCTAATAAACTAGGACAAGGAGAAACAAATAACTTTTTTGTTGGCCACCGAGCAACAGGTGAAGCTATGAAGGTTCCGATATACCACTCAAATGTTTTATCTATTGGAAATAGAGAATTTAAAAATCAAATTTACAGCACATTTGATATAAATATTGGAAAAATTGACGGTATCATATCACTGCAAGCATTTGAAAATCTTCCAGTCATTATTGATTATGAGAAAAAAGAATTGTCATTTAGAGAATTAAAAGATACTGAAAAAAAGAAGTATATTGATATTCAAATAGCAGATTATGCAGGCAAATCATTAGACATTTTTACTTATATAAAAGTCAATAACAAAGTTACAATCCAAGTGCTTTTGGACTCAGGTGCAGGAGCCAATTCATTTTGGATTGATGAAAGTTTTTCTAAATCCCTGTCAATTGACTTGTCAACTTTTGACAAAACAGAAAGGAAAAGCGAATTTGATGCCAACAAAATTTTCAAAATTTACAATGGTTTGATTTCAAGTATTTCAACAGAAAATAATTTATCAAAGGTTGAAAAACCAAGAGTAATCTTTGTGGAGGGACTAATCTATGAAGGTAAGACAAGTATTGAATGGTTAGGTAAAAAGATAGCTATAAGCATTCCTGACAAGAAAATATATATCATTGAATAATCAATAACGGCAGCCAACACCGTATAAAATTTATGCTCAAATTGGAACTTGTACAAACCGACAAACATTCAATAAACATTTTGCTACGGCGGAAAAATCTCCGATTTTTACGTCGCACAAATCTTATACAAACTCGTTATGGGCAAGCTAATGACGCAACCTTATGGACAATCATATACTCTTAGTATAAGTTTAACCAAAAAGACTACTAACATGAAACGACAAATTTTATTTTTCGCCATTTTTGTGACACTAAATTTCATTTTTATCGCTTGTGATAAAAATGAAACTACCAATCCCAAAGATGGGGGTGTGGAATTATATCTGCTTGAGTCCTGTAAGACAATTAGTGGCACTAATCATCAGATAGATGAAAGAACTATAGTTACGAAATCCCAACCATTGGTGACCTATACTGATTTTCAGTCTTATGACCCAAACACATTTACTTTTAAAATTTCCGATGCTGCTAAAAAAACGATAAAAAGTATGCAGTATTCGGTATATGGAATACCATTCGCAATAAAAGCCAATAATGTAGTGATATATTCAGGATATTTTTGGCCAAGTTATTCTTCTGCTAGTTGTGATTGGGTGGTTATTGACCCACTTTCGCTTCTTATAGGTAATGATTTGAAAGTTGAATTAGGTTATCCTGGATTGAGAGAAGGCCAAATAATTCCAGATAGCCGAAATGACAAACGGATTTTAGACATATTTACGAGCGATGATAAACTGATAAAATAGCAGCCAGCCCATAACAGCAAACTACCCGCAAGCCGGGTTTGGTCGCTTCGTTGACAGGAAATTAGGTTTTGAATTGCGCCGTGCAAGTCCGTGAGATGGGGATTGGAAATGAAACATCTCTGAGCAACCAGACAGGTAAACAAACCTGTACGGTAAGGCAGGTCAGCCGCCGGAAGCGAGTCTTGCATAGTAGCCAGTAATGGATGCATGAAGCGTAGACAGCGACTGCTGAAGGAATAGGAGTTAGCCTCGAAAGCTAATTTGACGTCGAAGCCTTATTTTTTTTTAATTGATGGGGCAACACCAAAGCCGCATAAATGACAAGTGGCAGAGGTTCGACCGGGGTTTGGAAGTATTTCAAAGGCAGATGTGGTTGCACGGGAACACGGGAGAGCCTATTGTCTCCGCAAAGAACACGGTAAACGGGGATTCACCGTACCAGAAAATCCTGTCCCTGATGGAAACTATCGCCTCCATCTGCGGAGCAAAGAAAAGAGCGATAGTGAGAGGTATCATGATCGGGGGAAACCGAAGAGAGTGAGACGGGCAAGGCAGTCTTAGCACCCCCATAGTACTGTTTGACCCCTGGGGAATTAATCCAAAGAAACCCAGGCTAGGGAAGGGCGGTGCCTGAAATTGGAATTGTAATTGTGAAACATTAAATGAATCAAATTCAGGTTTAAAGAATGTCAACGTACAGGTTACAAATAGCAAAGCGGGCCAAGGGACGAAAAGGGGAAGCGCTGCACAGCCTGAACCAGTTTGTCACAGAAGAGCTGTTGTTCAATTGCTACGGGCAACTGAACAAGAACAGCGCCAGCGGGACAGACGGAGAGAACTGGTATGAATTCGGGATAGGGGCAACGGAACACATACCGGAGCTATTGAACGCATTCAAAACAGGGACTTACCGTGCGCCGAGTATCCGGCGGGTGTACATCCCCAAGGATAATAAAGGCGGGAAAAGGGCACTAGGTATACCGAAGTTGCTTTCATACTACTTTATTACAGTTAGTTGTCGGTATGTATTTGCTAGAACAAATATACGGTTAGATTCCATATTTTAATTTGAATGATGAAGATATTAATAGAACAGATGCTTCGGCAAGGAAAACCGCCTTCCCAAGCGCTGGAATAAATTAACCCGGTATGGCTTGATGTCAGCCTTCAGGAAGTTCTTTGACATATTGACCAATAAGCCCATAAATACATGCCAGCATATCTAGGCTGTTACCAGCCTGCAGTTTGCCTTGTAAGAGTTATCTATGATTTGGCGGAGCTCAAGCTGTCTGGTAGGGTTGATCTCGATCAGGATGCACTTTTGGGTCCTTCTGGTCTGAACATATTTCCTGCTTACCCAGTAATAAACCATGTGTTTAGAAACGCTGAACATTTTCCTGACTTCAGGAACGGTAAACTCATGCTCCGTCCGTATAAGCGGTTTGTCAATCTTGTGTTTGTACCTGATCCATTCGATCATATCCTTGGTAAAAGGCTTTCCTGTTGCGCTTAATATACCCTGGCTGTTTAAAGCTTCAATAGTTTTGTTGTCATCTCCATGCAGTAATGTCAGTTTACGGACCTGATCTACCATCTCCTTGGGATACCGGGTTTTATCGGGTGCGCTTGGTGGAAGGCCGACACTAAACTGTTGGGTCTGTCCTGTCTGCCATCGCAAGTTTAACATCAGGTTTTTTTTGTCGGTATCTCTGGTCACAGTAATGTCACTGATCAACAGCCTGATGCTACGTTTTTTATCCTTTATGTTGGTGGTTTTATCCCAGAGGTCAGGGATACGGGAAGCAAGAGCAGTGATCTCGTTCTTTTTGGCAGCAGGGAATTCCTTTTCCTGTCTGCTCAGATAATCCTGGTATTCCTTTTCTGCGGTAGCCAGTTTTTCCAGTTCCTGGTTCCAGCTTTTTTCAAGGGAGGCAGCAACGAGCCGGTTGGCCGGATCAACCTGTTCAAACCTGCGCTGGGCCAGATCAGCCTGATACCGGCACCGCTGGATATTCATCTCGCATTGCCTGTTCATGGAAGTATTCCGCTTTTCTATCTGGTTCAAGGCATTGATGGCAATGGATAAGTTGGATGGAGTGAGAATGTCTACCACCATCTTTTCAATTACCGGATCAGCAACTTTAGCCTTGAAACTGAAACAGCTGTTGTGGGTCAGTCCTTGCCTTTTTCTCCAGTTGCATTCATAGGTTGGTACACACTGTTTATTGACGGTATACCGGATGGTCATTCTGCGGCCGCAGATGCCACAGTACAATAATCCTTGCAACAAGGTCATCCCTTCCCTGGGAGGACCGCTAAGGGGATTTGTCACACTGTTTGTTTTGTTCATCTGAGATTGCTGTCTGTTGTCTTCAAAGTTCTGGAAAGAGATGTATTTACAGTGATGGTCTTTGATCATTACAGGCCATTCCTCCATGGGGAGCAGTCGTTGTTTGGTAACAATCTCTCCCTGCGGATTGATGCTCTTGAAGCTCTTATAACGTCCCCAGGTATATACCCCGGCATAAAAAGGATTGCATAAGATGGAAAGCACCCTTTCATAGGTGACCCTTCCCCATATCAGTTTGCCTTTCCATCTGCCGCCATATGATCTTTTAGGGAACTTTATACTGTTTCTGCCAAAGTGCTGAACCACAGCATAGGCACTTTGTTTTTCTTTGAAAAGATCAAATACCATCTGGATGACATGGCATACCTGTGCATCAGGATCAAAGCTGACATTGCCCAGGTCATCATGGACATATCCAACAGGTAAAGGAAACCTCAGTTCACCTTTCTTCGCTTTGTTGATCTTTGCTCCATACAGGCGGCCCTTATTAGATGAAGTTCTGCCTGCGACATGGTACCCTTCAATCCAAGCAGCAACTGATCGTTGAACTGTGCCGGGTCGTAGCAGCCATCCTGATCGATGATCAGGGTCTGGGTAAGCGAACAAAGTTCTAATAAACGGTTCCAGTCGGCAGAACTTCTGGAAAGCCGCGAGGCTTCCAGTACAAATATGGCACCGACTTTGCCCATGGACACTTCCGCTACCAGGGTCTTGAAGTCTTCCCGTCCGGCAGTATTGCTCCCCGAACGGCCAAGATCCCCATCCAATACCTGGACGAGTGAAGGACTCCATCCATAGTCGATGGCTTTCTTTCTGAGGGCATATTGCCGCTCGGTACTCTCCTGGTTGTGCATAACCTGGTACATGGTCGATTGCCTGAGGTAAACAAAGGCAGTTTTCTGCTGGTGATGAGATTGGATCTTGCTGTTCATGATCATTACTGTTTAAGTCATATTGTAATTGTAATTGGATACTTTCATTAAGGGGACAATCTTCCAACAGATTGGCGAATAATATTCCCAGTTCTTCTATCTTATCCGATATATCAATGACCAACAGACTCATCGTTCCGCGTTTTAAAGTTTCTCACGCCGTTTGAGTAGCTCTCGGTTGATCATGCAGATCTGTTCAATGATTTCCTTGAACTGGTGGTAGTTGGAAACATATTCCTTTACTTGGGTCACATATTCCAGCGGGATATAATCATTTTCAGGCCTCTGCTTAGGGAAGTTAACCGTCATGGAATATTTAGGTCCATGACCGGTGCCGGTAGCACATTTACATCCCGGATTTCCACACTTTTTATAACTCTCGATGACAGAGCCGCGCAGGATCTTGCCATCGAATACCGATAGTTGGTTGATTAGATCCTGTCTGTTTTTTCTGAGTTCATCTGTTGATATTGCCATTATAAATCGGGTTACTTAATTAAGTAGTCCGAAAGTAATAATAAAAAATAGAATATGAACTATTTGTCTGAATTTTTTACCATTTCGCATAGTGCTAAAAGCGCTGAGGCAGAAATATATTCATCCGGGTCCCCTGTTAAAGGAGGGTCAGATGAGAAATAATCTGTCCAGTCTGCTGGAACACCGAAGCTGCCCCGTTCAGATTCCTGAAGGGACAGGATCAGTCTGCCACCAAACTTTCGGGCTTTCAAGACCTGAAATTCAAGGTTGTACTGCGGATGGAAAGGATGAGTTATCCTTACAGATCCCAACTCCTGTTTGCGAAGGAGTGCAGTTAAGAAGGGGGTTGCCAACAGTAAGAGACAAGGTTCTGCAAGCGGCAGTGCACAGTATTTTAGAACCCATCTACGAAGAAGACTTTAAGGATTTTTCGTATGGTTTTCGAAGCAAACGCTCCACGCACCAAGCCTTGGATTATATGTTCAAAGAGGTATCGTTTAAAGGGATGCGTTATATAATTGATGCAGACCTTACAAACTACTTCGGGAGCATAGACCATGGGCTGTTGCGGGACTTTCTGGCACGCAGGGTGAGCGATGGCGTGATAAGGAAGATGATAGACAAATGGCTCAAGGCAGGAATACTGGAGGATGAACAACTAAGTTACCCGAGAGAAGGAACGCCACAGGGAGGGATCATATCCCCGATATTGAGCAACATCTTTCTGCACTATGTTTTGGACGAATGGTTTTCAGGGGAAATACAACCATTGTTAAAAGGGAGGAGTTTCATTGTCAGGTACGCCGATGATTTTATTTTAGGTTTTACCGATGAGCAAGATGCGAAACGGGTAATGGAAGTACTGCCAAAGCGGTTCGGAAAGTACAAGTTAAGCCTGCATCCGGACAAGACGAAATTTATCGACTTGTACAGCAAATCAGGTGAAGGCGACAGGAGTTTCGATTTTCTGGGATTCACGCACTATATTGGCAAAAGCCTGAAAGGCAATCCAGTATTGAAACGTAAGACCAGCAGCAAGAAATTCACGAATGCCATAACCAAAACTGGGAAATGGATCAAGGAACACCGACATCTGGAAATCAAGCAACTGGTGAAAGAGCTAAATGTCAAAATGCGTGGACATTATAACTATTATGGAATAACCTTCAATTCGAGGGGAATACGTAGTTTTTATGAACAAGTCAAACGCAGGCTTCACAAATGGCTCAATCGCAGGGGTGGGAAACAAGTTTGGAACTGGGAAAGGTTTGTACTTCTGGTCAACAAATGGTTGCCACTTCTACGTCCAAAGATATTTCACAGCTGTATTTCAGCGAACCCAATTTTAGAGGAACCGTATGCGGGAAAGCCGCTCGTACGGGTCTGTGGGGGAGCGGGGAGGTAACGAACCGCTCTACCCGGAAAATAGTCATTTTCAGGTTTGGTTGCCTTAAAATTTGACATTTTTCACTAAATATCTGTTTCGTGGTTGCACTTTCTTCATTATTCGGCACTGCCAGCAGTGGTCTTCAACAAATAAGATGATACCATTAATTTTCCCCTCTGAAAAATGCGACAAGATATGTTGTCGTTTGTATATGCACTGAATATCAGCCAGATGAGTTTGGCAGACAAACATACCTATCCCATCATCGTTAAAAATATTTGGTCTTTACCCCAATAATAGGTGGTATTTTTTGGCCGAAAACAGCTTTAGGATTTGTTGTCGCCCACGGGTTATCCATTTGGAGGGGACAACCATGAAACGAAAAATAGGTTCACCCTAGAGGCAAAATACCGAAGCAACATGCAGAGGCAGACTAATTCGTAGTAGTGATGAAGCTTCTGTAATGGAAGTGGAGCGAAGGGATTAGCTAATAATGTGAATTACATCTTGCCAACTTGAAAGAGGATGAGCTTTTAGATGCAAAGCATGTTAGAAGAGCCGTATGATGGGAGACTATCACGTACGGTTCTGTGAGAGGCTGGAGGGGAAGTTCCTCCGGCCTACTCGATGTTGCGAGACGTTACCAACAACCCTAAGAGCGTCACTCGATAATTCAGAGCACAAAAAATGTTTTGGAAATGTTAACTTTACCGTTAACTTTGTGACATGGAATTTGTAGATAGAAAAATCATATTTCATGGCAGCAACTTTACTGACTTCTATCTTGAACAATCGACAAAAGCTCAGGAGAAAATAGAATTTGTACTCCGTATAATCAGACAGGTAGAGAGAGTTTCAAAGAAATTTCTTAGCCCAATGGAGGGTACCGATGGACTCTATGAAGTCAGGGTGGAGTATAGTTCTAGTATTTACAGGATTTTCTGCTGCTTTGATGAAGGGAATATTGTTGTTTTATTCAATGGATTTCAGAAAAAGACACAGAAAACTCCGTTGAAAGAAATTGAGAAGGCTCTCAGACTAAAACGTGAGTATTTTGAATTAAAAAAAACTCAAGAAAATGAAAAAAGAAGCAATCAGAAACGCTAAAACATTTGATGAATTGTTGGACATCAAATATGGTGAAACAGGAACCTCGACAAGAGACGAATATGAAGCTAAAGCAAATTACTTTGTTATTTCCGAAATGTTGAAAGAGGCTAGAAAAGAAGCTCATATCACTCAAGAACAGTTGGCTGACAAAATCGGCACAAAGAAAAGCTATATTTCCAGACTAGAAAACGGGAAAGCTGACATTCAAGTATCAACTTTGTTTAAAATATTCGAGACCGGACTGGGTCGAAAGATTCGCTTGACACTTTTGTAAGAACCAAGGGCAGCTGGTAAATAGCAACTACCCGCAAGCCGGAGTTCAGTGCTTCGTTGACAGGAATTTAGTATTCGAAATGCAACTCTTCGTAAGAAAATTATCGGGAAATCCCGCCCTGCGTGTAGTTGCGGAACGTTATGGGCAATAATATGAGACACATAATAACATCGATATTTCTATTTGTAACCTCATTTGTAGTTGGACAAACAGCAACTTATAAATGGGAGGATGAGACATGTTCGTATGAAAGTATTTATGACACAAAATTGTATAGTAAGACATTAATAAACAACTGTTTCCGATTAGTTAAAAAGAACGAATTCCGAATAAACAATACTCCAATGGTTTTTAAACCGTCAGACATCCAAAAAATAAATATTGACACTTTGGACTGTGAGTATAAAAACAAACATAAAGCACTAAAAAGAATTTGCTTGCCCAAAACAAAGTTCTGGAAAGAATATCGAAAGAGACAACTGATCAAACAAAAATAACTTTATAAATTATCCAGAATAGCTTTTCAATCTTACATTGACACTAAATTCCTTAAGCAGTTCAAATCCAAGGACAATTGCGTGATTAGACACTCAACCGCTTTAATTCTTGGAGGAGACATTTTATTAAACAATTGGTATAATTTAAGATTAGAAATGGCATCAAGAAACTGTTGTCCTGAAAAAGTGATGTCTGATTATAATCGACAACTGCTTTCGGAAGACAAATTTCAATATGCAAAAGTTGATGTATTGACTTTTGGCTGGTGGAATTGTGCAAATAATTTTATTGAATATACTAGCAAATATTTCGACTTTGAAACAATAGAAAAAGAGATTAATACCTTATTTTTAAAAACAAAGACAATTAATTGTGACGAACCTTAAGAACAAAAGAATTACTGCCCATAATAGATAGGACTTTAAGTGGTGCGCAGCACCCAGCGTGAAGTCCCGGTTGAACTACATCGCATGCAGTACCTATGGACTTGTCAAGGGTGTTTTGATTGGGATAAAATTATTTTGGGATGCGATTTTCAGGAAACTGACTTTTAACTTCTTCTTTTTCCGCATTCTCATATGGTATTTCCGCGGAAAAATAGAGGGCCATTCTGCGGAATGGCTTTTTTATACAGCTTTTTGCCAAGTTTAGACAATACGATTCCAGCCTTCAGGATTGAAGGGTTTTTGATTGCTGTGCATATTTGATTGCTGTTGCCTGATGTTCAGGGCATAAAAACCTGTGGGAGAACGTACCCGTGGCATTTCTTCCACAACATACATGGTTCCTTGTTTTGCAAAACGGACAGAGGTAAACATCGAAACCCGTCAGCCGTTTGGGGTACAAAAATAATTAAGACACTTAACATCAATGTATTAAGTAGCTTTTTAAGTAGTTCCACCGGGAATCGAACCCGGATCTACGGTTTAGGAAACCGCTATTCTATCCGTTGAACTATGGAACCCTTTTATTTTAAAGTGCTGCAAAAATATGCAAATATGCTGTTTATGCAAAAACAGGGGAACTTATTTTTCAGTCAGAAAAAGTTCACGTACAATCGTCCTATTTCAACATTATCCAAAAGATCCCTTGGATTTTGTTGGTTCCTGCTTAGAAACATTATAAATTAGCTAATTTGGGCAACATTTTATTGGTTGTAATGCCTGTTAACTCTATTTTTGCCGGACGAATAAAATTGAATATCTACTTAAATAAAAATCTGTTTATCTATGAGCAATTTACTGACTGCCTCTATTGGACGGAAACTCCTGATGAGCGTTTCAGGTTTGTTCCTGATTTTGTTCCTCTTTGTGCATTTGATTCTGAATTCTTTCCTTCTGCTCGATGGTGTGATGGGATTTCAGGAAGGCCAATTTTTTAATGCCGGGGTGCATTTTATGGGAACCAACCCTTTGATCAAAGTCATCGAGCCGATGCTGGCTCTGGGATTTTTAATTCACATCATTTATTCATTGATTCTGACTTTTCAGAACATGAAAGCGCGTGGTTCACAAAGTTATGCTTCAGGCAAAAAAACTTCAGGAGTCGAATGGGCTTCAGAAAACATGCTGGTGCTGGGCATTGCTATTGTTTCGTTCCTGGCGATTCACATCTTCAACTTTTACATGAAGATGAAAGGCCATATTGAATGGGAAGCTGGACCGCTGGTTAAATTCCCGTTTTTTGGAACAGAAGCTGAGGGCGAAAATGCTTATGCCCTGGTTCACGAAACTTTTAAAATCCTACCAATCGTTCTTCTTTACATCGTAGGTTCGGTTGCTCTTGCCTTTCATCTGGCTCACGGTTTCTGGTCATCGTTCCAGACTATTGGATGGAACAACACCAAATGGATGCCCCGTATGAGAGTCATCAGTAATGTTGTTGCCATTATCCTTGGCGGTGGTTTTACTGTCATCGCAGCGGCGCAATACCTGTTTTTCTAATTCAATAAATAACTGAAACATGAGTAAATTGAATGCAAGGATTCCTGAAGGGCCAATGGCTCAAAAATGGACCAACTATAAAGATCACCAGAAACTGGTTAATCCTTCCAATAAACGAAAACTGGATGTGATTATCGTAGGAACTGGTTTAGCCGGAGCTTCGGCTGCTGCATCTCTGGGCGAAATGGGTTTTAATGTTAAAAACTTCACCATTCAGGATTCACCACGACGCGCTCACTCGATTGCAGCACAGGGCGGTATCAACGCTGCCAAGAACTATCCAAACGACGGTGACTCTGTTTTCCGTTTGTTTTACGATACCATCAAAGGTGGGGACTACCGTGCCCGCGAAGCCAACGTTCACCGTTTGGCCGAAGTGAGTAACGATATTATTGACCAATGTGTGGCACAGGGTGTTCCGTTTGCCCGCGAATATGGCGGCTTGCTCGACAACCGTTCATTCGGTGGAGCCCAGGTTAGCCGTACCTTCTACGCTAAAGGACAAACCGGACAGCAGTTGTTACTGGGAGCTTATCAGGCCCTGATGCGTCAGGTTGAATTAGGCTCAGTTACCATGCATACCCGCACCGAATTGGTTGACCTGGTTATCGTTGACGGAAAAGCACGTGGTATCATCGCCCGTGATTTGGTTACCGGCGAATTACAGCGTCATTTCGGACATGCAGTGGTATTGGCTACAGGTGGCTATGGAAACACGTTCTTCCTGTCAACCAATGCAATGGGATCAAACGGATCGGCTGCCATTAAAGCATTCCATAAAGGCGCCATGTTTGCCAATCCTTGTTATGTACAGATTCACCCGACTTGTATCCCGGTTCATGGAGAATTCCAGAGTAAACTGACACTAATGTCTGAATCGTTGCGTAACGATGGTCGTATCTGGGTTCCCAAAAAGAAGGAAGATGCTGAAGCCATTCGAAACGGGAAACTGAAACCTTCACAACTTTCAGAGGAAAACCGAGACTATTATCTTGAACGTCGTTACCCGGCATTTGGGAACCTTGTTCCGCGCGATGTTGCTTCACGTGCGGCCAAAGAACGTTGCGACGCTGGCTTTGGTGTTGGAGCAACCGGTTTAGCGGTATATCTTGATTTCAAATCGTCGATCGACCGTTTGGGACAAAAAACCATTGAGGAGCGTTATGGAAACCTTTTCCAGATGTACGAAAAGATTGTGGACGAAAATCCATACGAAACCCCGATGATGATATACCCTGCCATCCATTATGTGATGGGCGGACTTTGGGTTGATTACGAACTACAGACAAATATTCAGGGACTGTTCTGCTGCGGCGAGGCAAACTTCTCCGATCACGGTGCAAACCGTTTGGGGGCCTCGGCTTTGATGCAGGGATTGGCTGACGGTTATTTTGTTTTGCCATACACTATTCAGAATTACCTTGCCGATGATATTGCAACCAAGCGCATGACAACCAACGAACCTGAATTTACCGAAGCCGAGAAAGAAGTGAAAGCTCGTCTCGAAAAACTTATGGGCATTCAGGGAAAACGTTCGGTTGACAGCCTTCATAAAGAATTTGGACTGGTCATGTGGGACTTCGTTGGAATGGCACGGAACCGGGAAGGATTGAAAAATGCCATTGAAAAGATTGCTGCCATCAAGAAAGAATTCTGGACCAATGTCCGGATTCCGGGCAATATGACAGGAATGAACATTGAGCTTGAAAAGGCCAGCAGGTTGGCTGATTTCATCGAAATTGGTGATCTTATTGCCCGCGACGCGCTGAGCCGTGAAGAATCGTGCGGTGGTCACTTCCGTGAAGAATATCAGACTCCGGAAGGCGAAGCGCTTCGTCAGGACGATCAGTTTGCATACGTTTCCTGCTGGGAATTCAAAGGCAAGGATGTGGAACCGGAACTTCACAAAGAAGAACTGGTTTACGAAAGTGTGAAAATGGTTCAGCGTAATTACAAGTAAAGGCTTTTTTAAAGGAGATCAATCATGGAAAATACAATAAATCTTACGCTTAAGGTTTGGCGTCAGAACGGTTCCAAAGCGAAGGGCCGTTTCGAAACCTACAAGGTAAACCAAATTTCGACCGATAACTCGTTCCTCGAAATGCTCGACATTTTGAATGAGCAGTTGATCAACGAAAACAAAGTCCCGGTTGCATTCGACCACGATTGCCGCGAAGGTATCTGCGGAATGTGTTCGCTGTACATCAACGGCCGCCCTCATGGACCGGATGACGATGTGACGACCTGTCAGTTGCACATGCGCAAATTCAAAGACGGGCAGACCATTACCATTGAACCCTGGCGTTCGGCGGCTTTTCCGGTAATTCACGATTTGATTGTCGATCGGCGTGCATTCGATAAAATCATTGCTGCCGGAGGATATGTATCGGTAAGCACAGGTGGTGTTCCTGATGCCAACTCCATTGCAATTTCGAAGGTTGATGCCGACGAAGCAATGGACTCGGCATCGTGTATCGGTTGTGGCGCCTGCGTTGCAGCTTGCAAAAACGGTTCGGCCATGTTGTTCGTGTCGGCAAAAGTTAGCCATTTGGCCATGTTGCCACAGGGACGTGTTGAAGGCGCCCGCCGTGCCAAAGCGATGGTTGCCAAAATGGACGAACTGGGTTTCGGTAACTGTACCAACACTGGCGCCTGCGAAGTGGAATGCCCGAAAAACATTTCATTGTCGAACATTGCCCGACTGAACCGCGAATTTTTAAGCGCCAAATTGCAAGATTAAGGGTGACGCGGATTTTATCCGCGCCTTATTGGCGGTTAAAAACCGCCACACCCAAACAATACTCAAGCCCCGGAGATTCAGTTCTTCAGGGCTTTTTTATGCTACTGAATGCCAAAATCATACGATTTTCAGGTAAAAACAGGGTAGTTTATTAGCAATGGCTTGTTAATATCTTCAGTGTTTTCATTTTTAATGTTCAGGAATACAATTAATTGAATGGCTTTGTAAACAATTGGTTGTTGATTAGTTCTTTTGCGAAGGACGGAATAATGAATGGCTAATTTGTATATTCGCAATAGTCTATCTAAAATCCTATTTATGCCTTACAGGAGATTGCCGAATACAGATGTGGCCAGGCTTCGGGCCATTGAAGCCGGACTGGAACTTGGTAAGAGAACAGCAATCAATAAACTGGCTTTCAGCCAGCAAACTCTTGAGAAACTGCAGATATTTTATCCGCATTTTTTAGGATCTATCCGGCAACTAAATATCTCCAAGCAAAATCAGTTCGATCGATCTAAAGAGTATGGCGAAATTTTCAGAAAAGCGAAACTATATTTGTCTCATTTTCTTCAGGTGGTTAACTTTGCCATTGTACGCGGTGAGATGAAACCCGAGGTCATCGAATATTATGGCCTGAAGATGAATTCAAAAGCTGCACCGCCGTTAAATTTGGAAGCCAATGTATTGACCTGGGGCGAACGGATTATTGATGGCGAACAGAAACGGGTTATGAAAGGCGGAAGTCCGATTTATAGCCCGTCGATCGCATTGGTCAAAGTTCATTACGAAGAGTTCGTTGAGGCTTACCGGCACCAGAAAATGCTTCAGAATATTACCAATCGTGCTTCGATGAAAGTTGCCGAATTACGTGAACAGGCCGACCAGATGATTCAACAAATGTGGAACGAAGTTGAAAATTCGATGATTCATCTTTCGGACGATGAGAAAAGGGAAAAAGCTTCGGAATATGGAATCGTTTATGTTTACCGCGCTTCGGAACAGAAGAAAATGGAAATTGAAAATTTACAACAGAGTATCGTCTTTTTTTAACAATAATCAATCAATTTGTGATGCCTGTGGATCAATTTGATTTACGGGCATTTTTGTTTTACCCGTTTCTTGCCGGTAAATCAGGAAAAGTAAAAAGCAAACTGACGCCAGACTAAAAACCAGAAGTGGAATTTGTTCCGAACCGGTACCCCATTCTTCAACGTCTTTCGTTAGGGCCCCTTTGTTGATTAAATAATAACCCAGCACCCCCATCGTATTATTGACAAAATGTGCCAGAATTGGAACCCACATGGTTCCGGTCCACACAAGGAGGTAACCAAACATGGCACCCAGCGCCATCCGGGGCAGAAAGCCGTAAAACTGCATGTGCATGGCGCTGAACAAAAAAGCGGTAATCCAGATGCCCCAATGGGGATTTTTGGTCCAGTTGGTCAAAATGCGCTGTATAACACCCCGAAACATGAGTTCTTCGCCGAGTGCGGGAAGCAGGGCAATCATAAAAATATTGAATATCAGGCCTGAAATGTGATCCACTTTCATGAATTTTTCAACCATCATTTGCGCTGCACTTTCCATGGTTTTCATCCAGTTTTCAATCCCTGAAAGTGACTCCGGCAGCTTCATCTGGCTGTTAATGGCACCCAAAAAATTAATAAACGGGATGACCAGCAGTAAGGTAATCGCCGCCAGGATGTATGTGAACCCAGCAGTTGAACGGTTAATCCGGAGGTATTCGCCAATGTTCCCATGGTAAAACCAGGCCAGAATAAATGGTGGAACAACAAACAAGCCGATGGATTGGATCACCTGAAAATATTTTAGAAAATTGATACTTTCCGGAGTGTTTAAACCGATAACCGACATACTGTCCATCAACCCGTTCAATCCGTAGAAAGGAATGGCTGCCATCATTCCAATGACCATGAAAATCAGGACCGAAGCCACCATTACAAATGCAGCAAACATCAGTTGAGCAAAAGGTTTCATGTCGCGAAATGCAGTAAAAGCCATGTCTGTATTTTTTTCAGGTGCAAAGATAGGTTTATATAAGTATCAAAGTACCAAAGTTAAATGTTACAACTTAGGTACTTTGTCACTTTGTTACTCAGGCGCTTCATTGCTTTATGTTCATCAGATCTTCCATCTCCTTCAAATGCAAATCGAAATGCTGAGGATAATACTCAATGTTTTCCTGAAGTGAGATAAGTTTAGTCTCACTGCTGATCCATTGGTTTCCAAGCTTGCTTTGATCAACATTCCGGATTACATGCACCAAATGAAGGTTGGCATATTTCCAGAGTTGAACCAGATTGTACCAGTTTTCGTGCTGATAATCCTGAATGGCGATCCAGCGGTCATTGTTTCCTTCGGTAGCATAATTTGGGAAAGAGCAAGGATTTTCGCGGTACTGCAGATGAATAATCCGGTGCGTATTGTTGGATGCTGAATCGAGCAAATGCCCCAGTATTTGCCTGATACTACGGTTCTGACTGTTCTTCCGATTGCTGATAATTTCTTCCGGAAGTGCCAGCAGACGAGGTTCCCATGTTTCTATTAGCTCAAGAATTCTTTGATAGGACGGTTCGAATGAATTCATAACAGTGTATTTTGAGGATTATTGATTATCAGATTTACTCTGGAGAATATTGTCATGCTTTTTTGAATTCATAGAATGTACTTATTCCGATATTCCGTTCCAAGACTCCGGGAAAAGTTACTACCGGTTATCTATCCGTTCCGGATACAAATCGTGGTTCATCATGCGGTATTCGGCCATTTGCTCGTATTTGGTGTCTGGCTTGCCGTAATTGCAATACGGATCGATGCTGAGGCCCCCACGCGGAAGGAATTTGCCCCACACTTCGATGTATTTCGGATCCATTAGGGCAATCAGGTCTTTCATGATGATGTTGATGCAATCTTCGTGAAATGCGCCATGGTTGCGGAAACTAAACAGGTACAGCTTTAAGCTTTTGCTTTCAACCAATTTCTGATCTGGAATGTAACTCAGGTATATGGTTGCAAAATCGGGTTGGCCGGTGATGGGGCAGAGGCTGGTAAATTCCGGACAATTGAATTTGACCATTGTATCGTTCTCCGGATGTTTGTTGTCGAAGTTTTCGAGCATTTCCGAAGAATATTCAAACAGGTATTTGCTTTCGTTTCCGAGACTTTTTAAAGTATCCATTTTCATCGGTTTATAATATGTTTTTAATTGCCAGATTTAACTCGCCATGTTAGCGGCATTAATTTATTTACTGCACAGTTGAATTTGTATTTGTTCATTGTCAATATAAATAGAGTTGTTGCGGACGGCAAGTTCATCATAGGTACTGATATGGGTAATAATTTTATCATGCTGATAATTATCGTTATTAACAGTTATCACATACATACCTGCTGTCAAAGCAGAAAGAATTCCACTATTCGAATCTTCAAAAGTCAAACACTCTTCGGGAAAAACACCCAGCTTGTTTGCACCTCGTAGATAAGGCTCAGGGTCAGGCTTGCCTTTCACGACTTCATCGCCTGTAGTTGTGCAGGCGAAACAGTTATAAATATCATGGAGTTCCAACATTTTCTTTACCCTATTTCTTGGCGCACTCGTCACAAGAGCTATATTCTGAAAGCCTATAATTAATTCTTTTAAAAAATATCCTACCCCTTTTATCAGGTCAGGACGCATATTTAAATCGAAAGCAATTGCCGCTTCCAGAATTTGCTTTTTCGTATCCTTGTCAGAATCCTGAAACAATTCATTAATGGTATCATGCGTAGTACGACCATGAATATACCTTACAATATCTTCTTCCCGAAGAAGTAGTTCTTCCTTCTGTGACCAATCTTTCCAAAATTTTTCTATTTCAGTGTTTGAATCAATTAAAACGCCGTCCATGTCAAATAAAATCCCTTTTATTGTATGTACTTTCATAATTAGTCACAATAAATTTAAGTTTGTTCTGACGAACGTCATATCTTGATGTTCGCTACAAAAATCAATGTCTCTGAAGGGGATTGTCACTAACAGAAAAAATTTCCCTTTTTTTCCTGATGATTAATGTCTCTTTTCTAAATAGCTTTCCAATCCATTTTTACGCAGTTGGCAGGCCGGACAATGACCGCAACCATCGCCAATAATTCCGTTGTAGCAGGTTACGGTTTGCGAGCGAACCAAGTCGAAAACGCCCAGTTCGTCTGACAAAGCCCAAACATCTTGTTTCGATCTCCACATCAGCGGTGTGTGAATGGTAAATTGATAGTCCATCGACAAGTTCAGTGTTTGGTTGAGCGAACGGATGAACTCGTCGCGGCAATCGGGATAGCCGCTGTAATCGGCCTGCCCGACACCAGTGACCAGATTTGGAATGTCTTTCCCTTTGGCAAAAATAGCCGCGAAAGTCAGGAACAGCATGTTGCGACCTTCAACCAGGGTATTTGGCGGACGGTTTTCAGGTTTGTCCTCTTCCACATCCATTTCAGAATCGGTCAGCGAATTGTGGGTAATTTGTTTCAGCAGATCCATCTGAAGCAAAGTGAACGGTACATTAGCCTTTTCAGCGATTGCCCGGGCAGCTTCCAGCTCGATCCGATGACGTTGTCCGTAATCGAAACAAACAGTTTCCACTTCATCAAATTCCTTCAATGCCCAGAATAAACAGGTCGTTGAATCTTGCCCTCCCGAAAATACGACCAATGCTTTGGTGTTCATTTGCTAAATCTCCTTTACTCTAAACAAATTGTAGGAGAGGTTGGTATCGAATGCGTCAACTCCCTCAACACGTTTCACAAAACCAACAACCCAGATGGTGACAGGTAAAATCAGAATTTCGTAAACCGTTTTCAGCATGGCTTGGGTAAAGATCATCGTAACTAATACACCAAGTGGAAAAACTCCGGCAAATGCAATACTGATAAAAATAAGGGAATCGGCACTTTCGCCAACCAGTGTTGACAGGATTGCCCTTCCGGAGAAACCTTTGCCTTTGGTTAAAATTTTCATACGGCTCATCACAAAGGCATTCAGAAACGATCCGATCAGGTACGCGATTAGACTGGCCACGACAATGCGCGGCGTATTTCCCAAAACGGTTGCAAATGCTCCCTGGTTTTGCCAGAATGGAGCTCCTGGAATCGCGATTCCGATCGTAAAAAACAGCACAGCCAGAATGTTTACTGCAAATCCGGTCCAGATGATCAGACGTGCTTTGCCAAAACCCCACACTTCCGTGATGACATCGTTCAGGATATAGGCAATGGGGAAAATCAGCACACCGGCAGGTGCAGCCCAGGGGCCAATCATCATAATTTTGGTGGCAAGGATGTTGGAAATCAATAAACAGGTGGCAAATAGAATGCCCGCAAGCATAAACAGAACAGATACTTCTTTTTTCATTTCTTGTTTTTTACGTGGTTACCAAGTACACGGCTCTCATTGAAAGCTCGGCTCAAAAATACAATTTTATTCCGGAACCAGAAAAACAGAGCCTATTGTTCCTGATGATATTCTGTTTCGGCAAATCACTAGTTAAAGAACATAAAATTATCGGCCAAAAAGTATTCTGATTTGGTAACCCTGAAGTCCAATTTCTCGAATAGCAATTAAAAGGCTTACCAAAACAAATCGCTATGAACGAGAATTTGATTACCCTGGCTTCGCTGCCTTATTCCAAGGCCGAAATATTACGCTCTTTGTTAGAATCTGAAGGCATTAATTGTTTTCTTGAACAAGTTGATTTTCTTCAGGATGCGATGGATACCGGTGTTCGTATCCGAATTATGGAAAAGGATGCCCGGATGGCTTTCCCTATTCTGGAGCGTATGCTTGGAAAAGTAACCTTTGATCAATCGAAAGGCGAAAATTATGTTTTGATTCCGATCGATTTTTCTGCCTATTCGTTGAAAGCCGCCATAATTGGTTTTGATATTGCCGAGAAGCTTGGTTCAAAAATGGTGCTGTACCATTCGAGCCCGCGCCCTGAATTCCTGACAATACCTTATTCGGATGTCATTGTGTATGATTCTGCAATTTTCCTGAATTATGAACTGACCGAAAAGGTCACCAACCAAAAGTTTGAGGAGTTTTTAAATAAGTTGACAGGACTGATTGATAACACCCGGTGGAAAAAAGCCCGGCCTGAGTACATCGTTAAGGTCGGTGAAGCTGACGATGATATACTTTCTTATATTCAGGCACATCCTCCGAAAATGATTGTGATGGGTATCCGGGGCGAAGATGCCCAAGCTGGCGACCTGATCGGAACGACAACGGCAGGAGTTATTTTCAACGCGAAAGTTCCGGTACTGGCAATTCCTGAAAAAACTCCGGACAACTGGTTACAAAACTTCAAAACAGTTGTTTATGCAACCAATTTTGAGGCCCATGATTTTATTGCACTTGATAAACTGCTCAAATTGGTAAAACCTTTTGAATGCAAAGTAATTTGTTTGCATGTTAATCAGGGAAATAACGGTGAACTGGACGAAGCCATGCTCGAAGGAATGCGGGAAGCTCTTTGTGAGAAATATCCTTATGCTGCTTTCGATTGCCGGTTGGTTCACAGCAATAAACTAACAGAAGCTATTGATGGTTTTATTCAGGAAAACCAGATCGATGTGTTGGCTTTGACTACTCATCGGCGGAACTTGCTGACCCGGTTTTTTAATCCGAGTATTTCGCGGAAATTAGTGTTACACACGCAAACACCCATTCTGGTTTTTCACGAATAAAGGCAATTATGGCATAAAACTAAACAGGCTGCTCGGTTGATTCGGAGCAGCCTGTTTTGTTATTTCCCGGGAAGAAGATCATCAGAGAAGTTGACCGGCAAAATTACATCACCTTTGCCGGTTCGAATCCAGATTTTAGACGAGCGTTTTCCTTCGGTAAGTTCAATAATCCCTCACCCTTTGGCAATGGCGGATCGTAGTTGAGAAATGACACCTCCATAATTATTGTATTGTTGCATCATGTTAAATTCAAAAAACCAAAAATCATGCAAAAGATTCAAGAGAGTAAAATTAAGATGAGCAGATCTGTCTCCGGAATTTTAACCAGTTATGAAGAAGTTGTAACGAGAACTCCGGGATTGAATGCGGCACACGATGCGTTAAATAATTTGATCGGAGAAACAGAACGGCACAATCGGGGGCAGCTGAATAACGGGACTGAGCTTACCACCCAAAAGAATGACGCGCGATTGGTTCTCGAAACCGGAGCGATTCACATTAGCGCTGCCATGGCCGCATATGCAACTGCCCCCAACGACCCGACCCTCAAAGTACTCAAGGATAAATACCAGGTGAATGACACTGAAATTAAAAAGAAGCGCGATATGCAATTGTTCTCGTATGCCTATTCGCTTTATGACGATGCAACTCCATATGCAGCAAATCTTGAACCTTTTGCTACTGCCGGTGAGGTAGCCCAGTTGAAGGATAAGGCCGACAACTTTAACGCCTTACTTCCACAGAGACGGACACAAGTCAGCAAAAGCTCGCTTTCGACCCAGAACCTCGAAGAAGCCATTGCACAAATTGATGTCTTGCTGAACAATACGATTGATATTTTGATGAAACCCTGGGAAACGAAAGAGGCCGATTTTTTCAAGGCGTACAAAAATGCACGGGTGATTGTCGATTCGGCTTCGCGCAAACCAAAGATAGATGCCGAACCGAATGTTGCACCGTAATTGGCGCAAACCAAAGATAAATTTACCTGAAAACCTTGTTGGAATTAACATCTGACAAGGTTTTCTCTATAATGCCCATTGATTGTAATATTAACCATATTCTATTTATTCTGATATCGTGATTTGATTATCGCCATAATGCCAACTATTTAATATTCTGCAAGAAATGAACGATCAAACAAAATATAACCCACAGCACCACCACCGAAGGTCGATCCGGTTAAAAGGATATGATTATTCGCAGGATGGATTGTATTTTATTACGGTATGTTGTCAAAACCGGAAATGTTGGTTTGGCAAAATTGAAAATGAAGAAATGATTTTTAACGAATACGGACAAATTGCGTCCAACGAATGGATTAAATTAACCGATCGGTTTCCCAATTTTGAATTGGATGTTTTCCAAATCATGCCCAACCATATTCACGCCATCATTTCGTTGAACACCGTAGGGGCAGGGTTCACCCCTGACCTAAATGACACGAACGAAATAAAGGGGCAACCGCAAGGGATTGCCCCTACGTTGGTCGGCGATATGGTGGGGGCATATAAATCAATTGTGGCGAATGGTTGTTTGGAAATTTTTAAAATTAAATGGGGAGGGATAAATTCCGTGCCAATGATGGGCAAAATCTGGCAACGGAATTTTCACGAACACATTATCCGCAACGAACAATCGTATCAAATAATATCTGATTATATTATCAATAATCCTGCAAAATGGAAAGATGATAAATTTTTTAACCAATAAAATCCATTAGGGATAAATTTGTACTGAAAAACCTTGCCGGTAGATATCTGATAAGGTTTTTTTATGCGTTAATTGTTTCGGGCATGTTGTGAGCCGGGATGGAATGAATTCCGTCCCTACAAGATGCCCCGAGCCTACGGCTCTTCAACATACTATTATTACTCACGGGGTGACTCAAAGTCACCCCGTGAGTAATCGATATGGCTCTTGAATATCAATCCCGTAGGGATGGTTCATATTGTAGCCCGGATTTTAATCCGGGTAAAAACAATGCACAAACAAAAGAGTTCCGTAGGAACGGGCCATACAACCGGTTTTGTTTTGCCAACCTTGGTGTTAAAATGATCATAAAAAGATACCAACAACCTGTTATATATAATTTTGAATTACATACATTTGGAAAACTAAAACTCAAGACTAACAAATGAACTCTTTCAGAAACAAACCTCTGAAAAAAACTCAGACTCACCCTTTGGTGACCTTAATTGTAAAAAATATTCATCAACGAAATTTTAGAAATAACCATATTTAGCCACCCATGATGGCAAGTATTATACGGTTCCCCCTTACAAATAAACGAGTTACCAGCAATGCTAGTCGCAACTTGAAACATTATAACTTATGGCAAAAAAGAAAAATAGTCAAGCAGAATTTGTACGTTGGTTCGGACCACTTTTAGACGCACTTAGACAATTAGGCGGTTCAGCAAAACCAAGAGAAGCATCTGATAAAATTGCAGAGAACCTCGACTTACATGAAGATAAATTGAATGAATTACTTAATTCAGGTCAATCAAGATATTACAATCAAGTTGCTTGGGCGAGACAATATCTTGTCTGGGAAGGACTTTTAGACACTTCTCTACATGGAATTTGGGCATTATCTGCTAAAGGAGAGAATACAACTCTGACAGACGAACAGGGGCGAGAAATATTCCTAAAATGGGTTGATATTCATCGAAAAGCGAAGTTGGATAAATCTGAAAAGGAAATCATTGAAGAGCAAGAAGAAAGCGAACCAGATGATATACAACCAACTAATAAGACTGATCTATTGCAAGTTTTACAAAGTTTGACACCAGAAGGATTTGAGAAAATTTGCCAAAGATTATTAAGAGAATCAGGATTTGAAAAAGTTGTTGTTACTGGACAATCTCACGACGGCGGTATTGACGGATATGGTACTCTTGAAATGAATCCTTTTGTAAGTTTCAAAGTTTTATTTCAATGCAAAAGATACAAAGGAACTGTATCAAGAGCGCAAGTTGGCGATTTTAGAAACGCTATGATTGGCCGAGCAGAAAAAGGAATAATAATGACAACGGGAACTTTTTCATCTGACGCAATCAAAGAAGCAAATAGAGATGGTGCTCCTCAAGTTGAGCTCGTTGACGGTGAGAAATTAATTGAAATGTTTAAACGGGTTGAACTTGGAGTCAAACCTAAAACTGTTTACGAAGTTGATTTGCCATTCTTTGAACCATATATGATTAAAAGCAAGGACAAATAAAGCACTAGCTGGCAACAGCAAAATACCCGCAAGCCGGGTTTCGGTGCTTCGTTGACAGACCCGAAATAACTACGTTTTTTTAAGTATGGGGTGAACCTGAGCTTGAGCGTTGTCGTTTATTGTACTGAAAGGCAATAGAGCAGCGTAACAGGA
>JAUXUF010000026.1 GCA_030684645.1 Bacteroidota bacterium
CTTTGTTAATCTAAAAAGACCTCCGGCATCAGTAAGAATAGAAATCCGGCTGCCTTTGACCCTGAGTGATGCGCCTGCAAGCCCTTCCCCTTTCTCATTTATAACTCTTCCGGAAATAGTGATCAGACGCTCTTGATCAGCCGGAATATTCTGCGCAGAGCTGTTCATAAATGGCCATAGCAAGGCCAGTACGACTATTTGTATCGTTTTGTTCATGTTATAAATTGGTTAGTGTTAAAAAAGATCCGCTTTCTAGCGGTTAGCGTGGAAGGTTATCCATCATTCCGGGTGCCTCTTGAACGAGGCATACATATCCTTCGCAGAAACCTCATCCCTGTAAATTCTCTCATTCTCTTCCTGCGTCTCAGGCTTCTCCAGGGGCTTCTGCAATTCATATAAGGCTGGCAGCACCTCTTCCAGGGCTTCGAAATAATCCAGCAGACGCTCTTTGGTAAAATTGCTCAGGCCGGCATAGTTGCTGCCGATCAGGGCGGTTAAGGAACGGCAGAGCAGTTCATCGCTTTTGCGGAGCGTATAGCTGGAACAGAAGTTGCCGAGCTTGCGGAGGGCAGCTTCTTTAGTATTTTCTCTTTTAGTTTTAGAGTCCATATCTCTGCTAAGAATTTTGGTATAATAAAAGTATGTATATGAAAAGACTTACACAAATTTATTACAAAATATATTGTAAAATATTATTATATATGATTCTTCAATTTGTTATGTGGGAAAATATGTTGATGAGAGTTCTGCAAAGCAGATTGGAGAAAAGATCAGGAAGTACCGTAAGGAAAAGGGCTACAGTCTTGATGATGTTTCTGCTATGACCGGTTTTAGTATAAACACACTTTCATCCATAGAAAACGGTGGTAATACGTATGTAAGCCATTGTATGGCGATCTGCCAGGCTATTGAATTAAAACCTTCTGAACTATTTGATATTCAAATTGAACTAAAACCCCGCTTTGAGTTACCTCCAGACCGGCGTAACAGGGCCTTAACCACATTAAGGGTTAATCAGCTATTGGATAAGGGCTTTTTCTCTTCTCCGAAATTTGTGGAATCGGTGGTTGAGGAATTTGCTGAAAGTTATGGAGTGAAGATCGACTCCTCTGAAATTTCTACTGCATTGAAGAAACT
>JAUXUF010000039.1 GCA_030684645.1 Bacteroidota bacterium
ATTTCAGGCCAAAAAAAAGGGGATTGCCTGTGCAACAGTGATAAAAGGAATCATGGGTTTTGGGGCAAGCTCGGTGATTCATTCTTACAAATTCTGGGAAATAAGCGACAAAGTTCCATTGGTCGTTGAACTTGTTGATGAAGAAGATAAACTCCGTGAATTTTATAAAGATGTCAGTCCTCAGTTGGAAGCAATGAAGTACGGATGCCTGGTTACCTTCAGCAAAACCGATGTTTTACTAAGTAAGCCAGGAAAGAAGAGAATGCTGGATTTGTAAAGAATCATAAAATATGCCCCAGACGAAAACAGCAGGAATCTTTCCTATGGTTTTATGTCTATATTCAATGTTTCCGGGTTCTGTCGGCAATCCCAAACTAAATGAATGACAAGCATATCCTTTTCAATTTGATAGAAGATTTTGTAATTTCATTTTATAAAAACTCTAACATTCCCGATTTCAGTTTTTATTCCAAGAAAAGGCTGTTTTGAAAGAACAGCAATTAATGAAAGAATTTCATTGTTCAACCTTCGGCTATACGCTTTTGAACCGTTTCTTTCAATATAAGATTCAAGGATTCTTGTAAATATTCGATCGGCTTTGCCTGACAAAATATACAAAATTTGGTTAAATGAAATACATTACCCGAACGGTCTGGATTTTATCCCTGATTAGCCTGTTTACCGACACTGCCAGCGAAATGCTTTACCCGGTCATGCCGGTTTTTCTGCAAAGTATTGGCTTCTCTGTCGTTTTGATCGGCATATTGGAAGGAATTGCCGAAGCTACTGCCGGGCTCTGCAAAGGTTATTTCGGAAAACTGTCGGATAACTCCGGAAAACGTGCTCCCTTTATTCAGTTGGGATATTCGCTGAGCGCCATCTCAAAACCCATAAT
This sequence comes from Bacteroidota bacterium, assembly GCA_030684645.1. Lineage (GTDB taxonomy): Bacteria > Bacteroidota > Bacteroidia > Bacteroidales > Prolixibacteraceae > Aquipluma. The sequence continues at coordinate 896 of JAUXUF010000039.1, forward strand.
GGCTCTTTTCATCTTTCCGGTATGGATATTTTTTGCACGCGCCCTTGACCGTTTTGGAAAAGGATTGCGAACCGGAGCACGCGATGCCATGCTTTCCGACGAAGCCACTCCGCTTACCAAAGGTAAAGTTTTTGGATTTCATCGATCGATGGATACATTAGGCGCCGTTTTAGGACCTTTGGCAGCCCTGATATTTCTATATTTCCGTCCAAACGATTACAAAACTTTATTCCTGATTGCTTTTCTGCCAGGGTTGGCAGCCATTTCAACCACCTTTTTACTGAAAGATAAAAAGCAAAGCCCATCAGTCAAGAAAATTCCAACTCCCTTCTTTTCATTCCTGAAATACTGGAAAATAAGTCCGCCAATGTACCGGAAAGTGGTCATCGGATTATTGGCTTTTGCACTCTTCAACAGTTCTGACATGTTGCTTTTACTGAAGGTCAAACAATCAGGTATGGCTGATACTCATGTGATTGGCTTGTATATTTTTTACAACCTGATCTATGCGCTTTCCGCCTTTCCATTGGGAATGATAGCCGATAAAGTCAGCCTGAAAACTGTTTTCACGATTGGTTTAGTTGTGTTTGCAGCAGTTTATCTCGGAATGGCCCTGACCTCAAGCTTTTATGTTTATTTAGCGCTTTTCTTCCTGTACGGACTTTACGCTGCGGCTACTGAAGGAATCGCCAAAGCCTGGATCAGCAACATCACCGATCCGAAAGATACAGCAACTGCCATCGGATCATTTGCAGGATTTCAAAGTCTGGCAGCAATGGTTGCCAGTTCTCTGGCCGGGGCGATCTGGTTTTGGTTTGGTGCTGAAGCAGCATTTTTAGCCACATCGGTGGTTACGGTGGGTGTGATTGTCTATTTTTGGACGGTAATAAAATGATCCGATGATCGTTTTAAAATTCGTTAGCAAGTATTTGTTCTACTATTTTTTTCAGTTCGGGCAGGTCAACATGAATAATTGCTTCGCCAATAATGGCAAACTTAAAGAGTGTTGCATGGATTAATACGGGGTCATTTAAATAAGTTTCTTTTGATGAATCCTTCGTGAACGCCTCAATGTCAGCGATGGCTTGCTGTATGTGTTCAAGCCGCTCTTTTCCGGTGATCTGACTATCTCTCATAAATGATTTTTAAATCGGGTAATATTCTTTCCATGATCTGCGGTTTTACGCCATCTCTCATCACAACATCCACTTTTTTGGGTACAAGTTTTTCCAATTGATATTGAATCTCTGCAAGGTCAAACAGCGAAAATTTTGAATCTTCAGGAACCTCAATCATTACATCAATATCACTTTTATAATCATCTTCGCCCCTGGCATAAGACCCAAATAACCATGCTTTGGTGACATTTACATTCTTTTCAAAATAGGAACGGATTGTATTTAATACTTCATTTTTGTCCGTTTTATGGTAAGCCTGATAAGCCACTTTTTCTTCCGCTAATTGCAGCGCTTTCAAAGCCAGAGCCTCATCTTCCAGTTCATAAACCAACTTATCTGAAAGCCATGCAATCAATAAATCATCTTCTTTCGCTTCAAAATAGGCCGCAAGTTTTATAACCTGATCACGGCTAATTTTGCGCTGACCACGCTCTATTTTACTGAGGATAGCTTGGTCAATATCAAGGAAAGAAGCGACTATCCTTAAGGGTAGCTGCTTTTCTTCACGAAGTTTCCGCAGTATTTTTCCTAAATTGTCCATTTCAATAGTTGTATTTTGACACTTTTTGTCAAAATTATATATTATTTTTGAAAAATCACAGGTTAGCTTTCAATAAGTAATCAACAATTCATTGAATTGGTAATCAGAAATCTCATGTACTTCAAGTTAAGATTTCTATATTTGGTAAAGTATAAAACCGAATCATCAATCACAAATCAGATATCCCATGAACGAGATAGTTTACAAACTGGCAAAAATGATAGATCATTCCATTCTTCATCCTACGATGACCGATGAAGATTTGAGAAGAGAATGTGAAGTGGCCCGGAAATACGATGTGGTTTCGGTATGCGTGAAGCCTTATGCAGTAAAGCAGGCAGTTGAATTGCTAAAAGGAAGTGAAGTACTGGTTGGATGCGTCATAGGCTTCCCTGCCGGAAATTCAGCTATAGTGGTTAAAGTTTTTGAAGCCGAAAATGCTTGCAAAGATGGCGCTGTTGAAATTGACATGGTGATCAACATTGGTAAGGCTTTGCAGGGCGACTGGGATTACATTTCCGAAGAAATCAAATCGGTATCCGACGTAAGTCACAAGCGCCATGCAATTGTTAAAGTAATTTTTGAAACCGACTTTGTGACCAAACAGGCTGATATTGTAAAGCTTTGCCAGATTTGTACCGAAGTAGGCGCCGACTATGTAAAAACTTCGTCGGGATTCGGATTCGTAAAACAAGCCAATGGCGATTACAACTATGTGGGAGCAACCATTCCGGTGTTGGAACTGATGAAAAAAAGTGTCGGACCAAACGTAAAAGTGAAAGCTTCAGGCGGTGTTCGCACACTCGATCAGTTACTTGCTGTTCAGGCTGCCGGATGCTCCCGGTGCGGAGCAACGGCAACTATCGTTATAATGGAAGATGCTTTTAAACGATTTGGGAACTAAGCTGAAAGGAATAAAGGAATGGTTTAATGGTTTATTAGTGTTAAGGTAAAGCTGTGATGCAATAGGACTGGAAAGTTGAGAACCTTGACATCAAGTAAACCATTAAACCATTAAACAATAGAGCCATCCAAACAAACAAACAACCTGTCAACTTTTTATGGAAAACTACTCCTCCTCTACATACAATTGAGCTGCTTCCACTTTGGTAACCACAATTCGGGTTCCTTTGTCAATCATTCCAGCCTCAGCCATTGCATCATAATTTGTACCTTCAATCTTTATTTTTCCGGATGGACGTAAGGTGGTCACAGAAATTCCCTTTTTCCCTTTTAACTGAAGTAAATCAGGGTCAACACCCAGGTAGCCATCTTCCAATTTCATCACCCGGTGGAGAGAAAGATGGGAAAACTGCCCGGTTTGAGCTGTAAACATTTTCTGACTCAGATAAATAGCCAGACCTATCCCTGCAATGGAGCCAGAAAAAACTGTAGCAACTGCAATGAGCAGATCGTTCATATTTACCTGATCGAAAGTAAAATCCACATTTTTAATAAGGCTGAGAACCAATCCGGTAAAGGCCAGCGTGATACCCGAAATGCCAGTTATCCCAAAGCCAGGAACAACAAATATCTCGAGTGCAATCAGGATTAATCCGACCACAAAAATTAGTATTTCCCAGTTTGCAGCCAGTCCTTCAAGGTAAAGTGGTGAAAAGTATAAAACAGCCGCCAAAATGGCCACTCCAAGCGGAAATCCAATTCCGGGCGACTGCATTTCAAAATAAATACCGCCTAAAATAGCCATGATCAGAATTCCCGAAACAATTGGGTTAACCATAAAACCAATGAACCGTTCAAGAGCGGTTGGCTTGTATTCAATAATTCGGGCATTCTCCATTTTATTCAGCTTCAAAACCTCATCCACATTTTCACAAATGCCTTCGCAATATCCGTTTTTCATGGCCTCCATTGGGGTAAAAGTGAGTATTTTACCTGTATCAATTACTCCCTTGATATAAACCCGCTCGTCAACCATGGCTTCAGCAATGAGAGGGTCGCGTTTCCAGCGATAGGTGGTGTCACGTCCACTGATAATTGTATCCTTTCCGTGCGATTCTGCTGTGGCACGCATGGTAGCACGCATATACGACTGGTATTTATCGGGCATCTTTTCTCCGGTCTGATTGACCACAGTTGCTGCTCCGATCGATCCTCCGGTTCGCATGTAAATGCGATCGCAGGCAATCGAAATCAATGCACCGGCAGAAGCGGCATTGTTGTCGATAAACACCACTACCGGAATTTTGCTGTTTAGAATTCGGGTACGGATTGAATCCGCATCAACCACCGCACCTCCGTAGGTATTCATGTGAATCAGAAACAAATCGGCTTTCAAACTGTCGGCTGCTTCAAAAGCTTGTTTGGTTTGACGCCAGATAGCCGGAGCGATGTTTTCCTTGATGTTGAACTTGTAAACCAATTTTTGTTTGGCCTGCATTTCACTTTTCACCTGGTCCTTTTCAACTTTCAAAGAATCCTGGGCAAAAGCTTCAGAAAAACTAAATAGCAGACTAAATAAAAGGGCAATTAGTATTCTTGATTTCATATTTTGATATATTTTAATTACCGGAATTACTCAGCGGGCGACTCCAAATCACCCGCTGAGTATAATAATTTATGCAAATTTATAACATTTCTGAAAAGATCAATTTCCAGGTTGGGGAACTTTATACAGCTTTGCCAGATTATATCCGCGTTTTCGGGCCTTTTCGAGCAACATTTCGTAGGTGGCTGAATCCATCATAGGACTTGTATTTTACCATCAGAACGAAGACTGTAAGTAGCGGTTACGCCAACCAGATTTTTCTCAAACGAATGAGGGAAACGGGCAAATTCGTACCAGGTCCTGAAGTAACGGTTTAAATCGAGCTCTTTTACAGTAGTTTGGTCAATCATCTGATTTTTGGTTTTGGTGCAACTCAAAACGAATAAAAAACTAATAATCAGCAACATACTGAAGTTGTGCATGACTGTTAAGTTTTGGTTTGTTCAAATTTACTTAATAAAATGTTTCCCTGCCTTAATTCTTGAAAATTTTCGAACTGGCGTTAATCCGGGTGCGGAAGTTTTCAACTTCCGTTTTAACTCATTCAATAAAATAAAAATGCGATTGAAAATCGCATCACCCGTATTGCCCCGATTAAAAATCACATCACCTGAATTCCAACAAATTTTCATAAATTTAGTTGAATTTTAGAAGCATTTATCCAACAAGAATGGAAAAAAAAGAATCATATAAACATATATTGCCACATTTTCAGCAACCAGGTCAGGCATTTTTTGTCACCTAGTGCCTAAAAGGTTCTGTTCCACCCAAAGCTTTGACTCGCTACACGCTTAAACTTCAGGAAATAAAATCTCAACTAGAGTTCAGAAAAAAACAAAATGAGCCAGATCAGATGCTGGAGGAATTATTGCAGGACTATTATTTGACCAGAAAGAAATACATGAAAGCCTTTGATGATTTATTGGTTCAAAATCATGACAGAACGATTGACCTGAATAAACCTGAACTATTGGAAATTATTATAGAAGCATTAACATTTTGGGATGGAAGTCGGATAGAAAATTACGCCTGGTGCATCATGCCTAACCATATTCATTGGGTTATCAAGGTAAAAGAAACTGATAATGAATGGAATATCATTTACTTACAAGACATTATGCAATCAGTAAAAAGGCATACTGCCAATAAGATTAACAAAGCGATTGAACGTAATGGCAACTTCTGGCAAAAAGAAAGCTTTGATACAACCATTCGGGACGACAAACACCTAATGAATGCGATAGCTTATACTTTGAATAATCCTGTTGTTGCCGGTTATGTGAAAGATTGGAAAGACTGGCCCGGATGCTGGTGTGCGGAATTGTAATTCCGGGTGCGGAAGTTTTTAACTTCCGGTTAATCAAAAACGCGATTAAAAATCGCGACACCCGTAATGTACAAAACGCTTTTAAAAATTTTCTACCTTTACGGCTTGTAAAAAAAATCAACACATGGAATTAAATTTACTCACAGCTATATCGCCAATTGATGGCCGTTACCGCTCAAAAGTCGAAAATCTTCAGCTTTATTTTTCAGAATACGCCCTGATCAAATACAGGGTTCTGGTTGAAGTTGAATACTTTATCGCTTTGTGCGAAATTCCCTTGTCCCAACTCGCTGCCTTTGATAAAAAGTTTTTCGGCACTTTACGTCAAATCGTTACCAACTTTTCACTGGAAGATGCACAACGGATTAAAGACATTGAAAAAGTGACCAATCATGATGTGAAGGCGGTTGAATATTTCCTGAAAGAAGAATTCGACAAGTTGGATCTTCAGGCCTACAAAGAGTTTATCCACTTTGGACTGACTTCGCAAGACATCAACAATACAGCCGTTCCCAAGTCAATTCAGGATGCACTGGACAATGAATATTTTCCAGCCATCAATGATTTGGTCGATAAATTGGATGAACTGGCCACCGAATGGAAAAACATTCCTATGCTGGCCAAAACACATGGTCAACCTGCTTCGCCAACCAACCTGGGCAAGGAAATCCGTGTATTTTCGGAACGCATTAAAGGTCAATTGGAACAGTTGAAAGCTGTTTCGTGTGATGCTAAGTTTGGCGGTGCAACCGGTAATTTTAATGCCCATCACATCGCCTATCCAGAAATTAGCTGGAAAGCATTCGGCAACCATTTCCTGAAAAAACACCTTGGACTCGAACGGGCTCAATATACCACACAGATTGCCAATTACGACAATCATGCCGCCATCTTTGACGCGATGAAACGCATCAATACGGTAATCATGGATTTGAACCGCGATATGTGGACCTACGTTTCCATGGAATATTTCAAACAAAAAATTAAAGCCGGAGAAGTAGGTTCGTCGGCCATGCCACACAAGGTAAATCCGATTGATTTCGAAAATTCAGAAGGAAATATTGGTCTGGCTAATGCGCTTTTCGAACATTTGTCAGCGAAACTGCCCGTTTCACGATTGCAGCGTGACCTCACTGACTCAACTGTTCTGCGTAATATCGGGGTTCCTTTTGCCCATACTTTGATTTCGATCAACTCAACCATGCGCGGTCTGAACAAACTCTTGCTTAATCCTGAAGCTATCAATGCCGACCTGGAGAAAAACTGGCCGGTAGTCGCAGAAGCCATTCAAACCATTCTGCGACGCGAAGGTTATCCGAACCCATACGAGGCTCTTCGCAACCTGACGCGCGTTAACCGGAAAATTGATCAGGAAGTGATTCATGAATTTATTGATTCACTCGAAATTACTGATGAGCTCAAGGTTGAACTAAAGAAGATCACGCCACAGAATTACACAGGTATTTTTTAAGAACAATAAATAGCTGTAATTTAAAGTTTTAGATACAGTTAATTATACTGATCATTTTACAATTCAATGAAGGATTTTTTTCAGATTTTACGACGGTTCATTCCACCATACAAGAAACATTTATTTCTTAATTTCCTGTACAACCTGTTATCAGCCATGTTCACCGTTTTTTCGGTAACCATGATGATTCCCATTTTGGAAATCCTTTTTGGACTTTCAAAAGATGTCGATGATCTGATGCCATGGGCGATGAATCTTGACGCCGTAAAAAACAATCTATACTATTATATCACACTATTCAAAGATGTCAACGGGGCTGGTCTTACACTTTTATTTGTAGGGCTTTTCGTAATCATTGCTACACTCCTGAAAGTTGGCTTTTATTACCTGGGCGCCTTTGAGGCTATTTTTATCCGGAATGGGGTTGTCAAAGACCTCCGCGAACAAATCTTCAGTAAGATTCTGAAACTTGCTCTTCCGTTTTTTTCTGAAGAACGAAAAGGCGACATTATTTCACGTATTACCGGCGATGTTACTGAGGTAGAAAACTCCATCATGTCGTCGTTGGATATGTTCCTGAAAAATCCAATAATTATTCTTGTTCTGCTCATTTCGATGCTGGTAATGAGTCCAAGCATGACCCTTTTTATATTTCTGGTTCTTCCGGTGGCTGGTTATATCATTGGCCGTGTGGGGAAATCACTAAAAAAAGTATCCCGGGAGGGTCAGGACAAAATGGGTATGATACTTACGGTGGTGGAGGAAACTCTTGGTGGTTTGCGTATTATCAAGGCTTTCAACGCTGAAAAGAAGATGAATGCACGGTTCTATTCTGAGATTCATGACTATAAATCGATCATGAACCGACTGATGCGACGCCGCGAACTGGCACACCCGTTGAGCGAATTACTCGGCACCATCGTAATCATCATTGTTGTTTGGTACGGAGGAACTTTAATCTTAGACCACAACAGCAAATTATCAGGTCCAGAATTCATAGCCTATCTCGCCATCTTTTATCAGATCATTAATCCGGCAAAAGCCTTTACTACTGCGCTCTACAGCATTCAAAAAGGATTGGCTTCGATGGATCGGATCGATAAAATTCTATTGGCAGATGTTACCATACCGCAATCACCAGATGCACAGCCTGTCAGCACGCTTAAAAACACCATTGAATACAGGAATGTCACTTTTGCCTACGACGAAAAAATTGTGTTGAATCATGTTTCTCTGAAAGTTCTGAAGGGAAAAACGATCGCTCTTGTCGGTCAATCAGGAAGCGGAAAAACCACTTTTGTTGATCTGCTGCCACGTTTTTATGATGTGAACGGAGGCCAGATCCTGATTGATGACATTGATATCCGGCAACTGAAACTACATGACTTGCGCAACCTGATGGGCAATGTCAACCAGGAAGCCATTCTGTTTAACGACAGTATTTTCAACAACATCGCATTTGGTGTTGAAAACACTTCGATGCCGGAGGTAATTGCTGCCGCCAAAGTAGCCAACGCTCACGATTTCATCATCGAAACAGAACATGGATATGACACGGTGATTGGTGACCGAGGAAGTAAGCTTTCCGGCGGACAACGTCAACGACTGAGCATAGCACGTGCCATTCTCAAAAACCCACCAATTCTGATTCTGGATGAAGCGACTTCGGCCTTGGATACCGAATCGGAACGACTGGTACAAGATGCACTTGAAAACCTGATGAAAAACCGCACATCGATTGTGATTGCGCATCGTCTTTCAACCGTTCGCAATGCTGATTTGATTTGTGTGTTCCATGAAGGTGAAATTACGGAGCAAGGTACTCACGACCAGTTGATCGAACTGGACGGCCGTTACAAACGGCTACACAGCATGCAGATGTTTTAAATCCATCAATCTTTTACATTTTGGTTGAAACACCAATTTATCAACCAGTCAGAATGGTTGACAGATTCGAGTGCGATATAGTTGTCCCTTAAAAGATACGATTAAATAGGCAAGAATCCGATTTTCAGTTCATCATGCTATCCCACAATCGCTGTTACCATCAATTCAGCATCTAATCCAATCAGGAATATAGCCTGTATTAAACGCAAAAGGTTCAGGTTTCAAACGGTGTTTGGAACCTGAACCTTTGTATTTTGAATCTCTTTAAAGCAGTTTCGTTTTGAGTTGTAACAATTCAAGTTTCAATTTTTCAAGATCCTGCATCAGATTGTTCTTCGAAGTAGAATCTTCCAACTGAGTTTTGCATTTTTGGAATAAGTCTTTGTAGTACTCCACTCCCTTGGTCAGATTATCCTGAAAAGTCTCAAAATGCTTCTTCTGTTTGTCAGAAAAAGGTTTGACCGTCTCTTCAATTTTTCCACCCAGGTATTCAATATACATATTGAGTTCTTTCACAAATAAATTAGGGCGGTCGATCCGCTCCATCACATTGGTACGGCCATAAATGTGGTCAACCATTCTTTTCAGCGAATAGGTACCTGAAAAATAGGCCAGGTTGGGTCCCGGACAAATGCTGGCTGCAGTACCTTCAACCGATGTATCCAAACCATTTGCCATCAGAACCGAAGTAGTCAAACCGTTACACAGGCAAGCCTTGTCGGTTATTTTATTCAGTTCCTTTTCAAACTCCATTTCGCTCAGGTTCCGTTCTTTCAGCTCCTTTATTTTTTTGCGTTCATATTCCTTCGAAGCCGTACAAATACCTTCTTCAGAAAAACCAGGAGTCAGAGCCAGGTACTTTCTGGTACACGGAAAACCATACTTTCCTGCTTTGTTTTGAGCTTCCTTCTTCAAATCCATTCCTGTTCCCCGAACATTATTGAAAATAACTCCCAATGGTGAAACTTCACTCATGTACAAATCATCTTCCTTGGCATTACAAAGCACCTCCAATGTTTTTTCATCGACCCGGATTGCTTCAGGAACCAGTAAAAATGGTGTTCCCCATCCAATCGAATCAAGCTGGTAATAATTAAGCAGGAACTCGTGTTCGGTGTTGGAACCAACTCCACCCTGTGCTGTAATTTTTACCAGAAAAGGTTTCTCCGGAACTGGTTTCCCTTTTTCAATCAAAGCTTTACTGTATATATCATGAACAGTTTCGATGAGTTGTTCCTTGTTATTTTTGAATTCTTCCAAAACCGGCCCCATCAGGAAACCATCGGTAGCAAAGGCGTGACCTCCACAATTCAGACCCGATTCAACACGGTATTCCGAAACCCAGATTCCCTTCTTAGCCAGAAACCGTCCCTGAATAAGGGCAGAGCGGTAATCACTTACTTTCAGGATTACTTTTTTCTTTAACTCCAGTGCGGCATTCGGATAAAAATCTTCAAACTCTTCGAGATAGCTGTATAAGCGAGGATTCATTCCGGCAGAAAGAACCAGCGAAGAACTTAAATCGCTCAATGCAAATCCACGCAGAGCTGACAGGGCATCACTGTAAATAGATGGTAATTTTTCACCATTTTTGAAACTGTCCCGATCGAGCTTCGACATGATATTGACATCAATTTCCCCGGCGACCAGGTTCTCTTTCAACCAATCAGATAGTTTCTGCTTCATCTCACCGGTATTTATCATCTGATTGAATTTCAGCTTGATTTCTGATACATCTGGCAACATGGCAATGTATTTTTCAAGCTCTTCTTCCGTATGTGAAATTGAATTCTTCAGATCGTAAAACTTTTGCTTTACAACTTCCTGAACCGTATTCAGGTAAGCAGTAATCCGTTTGGCCCGGTGATCTTCCGTCTTCGGTGAAATCGATTGAAAAGGCAAATTGAATTTCTTGCAATAGAATTCCCTCAACTTTTCCATGGTCAGATCGTCAACGATCGAAATAACCGAAGAAATGCCATAATGTGCAACTTTCACAGGTGCATCGATGGAATACCCGATGCCTAATACGGGGATATGAAAGGTGTGTAGGTTATTATGAAAACTCATACTTGTTCAATTTAATTTAAGGTGGTAAAAATAGTTTATTCAGATTAATTAGAAGGGTAAAAAATCTGAATTAAATCAGACAATGTAAAAAAAAGAATGTTTTTAACTCCGTCTGCATTAATAAAGACCATTTACCAATAATATTTTAACATTTTGCCTGGAAAGTCGATTAGAAAATCTTCAGGTTAACCCATTATTAAAAGTTAAACCAAAACTCTTCGAATTCCATCTTTCCATATTCATACTGCATGTCTTATTACTTTCCACTTTCAGTGAAACAAGCGGATAAGGGATTTTTAATAGACTTCGATAAAATTGAGAACAAGCTTGAATCTTCTGATCGGAAATTCCATAAAAAAGAGGAATCATTTGACTGGCAAACGATCCCCCATTCTTTTATTTCAATCATTGTAGAACGACAAATCTTAACTATACAATTTCAGGCAATAAATAAGGTGCGCGGTAATCGCGGGTGAGCATGCTGTTGGCTTCACTTTCGCCTTCTCCGATAAAGCGTTCTGCAACTGAGTCAAATTCGAGCTGACGGCCCAAACGATAAGAAATATTCCCTAAATGTGCCAGCGATGAAGCTAAATGGCCCGTTTGAACCGGTCCGTGCTGAATACTCATATCACGTGCACGGATAGCATCAAACCAATTCTGAAAATGAAGGGTTAATTCTCCGCTTTCCGACCGGCTTGGTCCCTTTTCGCGTTTTTCGCCCAGATAAGTTTCGTAGGTTCCATAACCTTTAACGACCATATAACCTTTATCACCATAGAAAATATTGCCGACTCCTGCGCCATCTTCCTGATTTGTACACCAGTTACGAACTTCAAACTGGATCATTTTCTTTTCTTTCGGATAGTGGTAAATGGAAGTCTGAATTTCAGGAACTTCCTTGCAATCGTCCCACAAGAATTTACCACCCATGGAAGTAATGCGTTCGGGCAAGCTGTTTACGCCCAATCCCCACATGCATAGATCGGTTTCGTGTATTCCTTGATTGCCTACGTCGCCATTGCCATAATTCCAGTGCCAGTGCCAGTTGTAATGAACCAGATTTTTGGTAAACGGACGCATCGGGGCAGGGCCACACCACAAGTCGTAATTCAATCCGGGAGGTGTTTGCGAAATTCCCTTATCACCGATATCAGGACGCCAACGATAAACCAATCCACGCGACATGTAAACACGTCCAATTAATCCTTCTTCCAGGTGCTTAACAGCCTCCCTGATTGCTACAGAACTGCGCAACTGAACACCATGCTGAACGATACGATTGTATTTATAAGCTGCTTCAATTACCTTTTTACCTTCGTAAATGTTGTGCGTGGCAGGTTTTTCAACATACACATCTTTTCCGGCCTGACAAGCCCAGATGGTTTGTAGTGCATGCCAGTGATTTGGAGTTGCAAGTGTCACTGCATCAATGGTTTTATCTTCGTAGGTTCTTCTGAAATCCTGTTCGATCATTACTTTTTTACCATACTTTTTTTCAAAATCGCTGGCACGCTCCTGAAGAACCTCCATATCGGGATCGCACAGAACGGCAACCTCCACATTGGCCTTTTCAGAAAGCCCCATCACTTCTTCGATGTGTGACTTTCCGCGGCCGTTAACGCCCAGAACAGCCACCCGGATCCGGTCGTTGGCTCCTTTTGCACCTGCCGGGATAATTATTGGTTTTTTGATCGTTTCACCTGCCAACACGGCTGGGGTAACAGCAGCCAGCACAGCACCGGTAGCAGCTGTTTTCAGGAAAGATCTTCTCGAATTACTCTCGTTATTCTCCATTAGTTCAGATTTATTAGTAATTAATTAGAGGTTTAAAGTTTCCTGTCTAAATTAGATGTTGTACATCCAATAAACAGATAGAATATTGCCAAGATTTGCACAAATTTGATCAGAACTTCCTCATGGAAGAAGGGTTTATTTCAAAAAGGCCTTGGCCAAGCCGTTAATTTCCGCATCGGTCAAATCTCCGCCGATAACCACTTTGTGTTTAAACTTAATGCCTTTTCCAGTTTTAAGTAGCACCTTAACTTCAGCAGCATTTTTATCAAAATTACGGCCACCCAGGTTATTGGATGCAAATAATCCATAACCACGTGCATGCGACCAGGCAGGATAATTAGCATTTTTAGGATTATCCAGGATAACAATCGTAATTATTTCACCTTCCTTTTCTGCACGCAGCGCCACCCATGGACTTCTTTTTCCCCAAACATCACCACCTTTTACACCTTCGGCATTGCGGTAAACGCCATTCACACCATCATTATTCAGCACTGGTACTTGAGTTTCAATACCATTGGCATCCAGAAATTTTTCCGGTTTTGTAGCTGGTTCTTCAAAAGCCCTGTCCACCCGTAAGCCCAGTAAACCTTCCTTATTTTCCGTAAATGTAACTTCCTGTGCTGCTGTTAGCTTAGTCGTTCTTTCGATTGAACGAAGATTATCCTTGCCCGAAAAAATAAAGGTTGTTTCTTCATGGAGCAAAACCTTTCCATTTATATCAACCCAATCGGAATTCGTTACCAATTCTCCTTTTTTAGGATTCTCCGAAACTATTTTCCTGAAAACAACCGTACCGTATTTGGGTTTATCTGCTGATTTTATAGCAAACGAATTGTTCCAGAAGTCGAGACCGTTTACATTACCGAAATTGAACCACAAACCCACATGATGCGGATGGTCGGTGCGCTCAAAGGGTCTTGGATTCAAAGGAAATCCGCGGGTAATGGTTTTTCCGGAGGCACTGACAATCGGATAAAGTGATTGCTTTTCCATGTTATCAGGATAAATGAAGGCCGTGAAAAGCCGACCGTCAACAAATACTTCTACTTTCTTCTCCTGTTCTTTATTTTTGAACTCAACTTTTTGGGAATGGGAAGTCAGGGTAAAACTGACAGAAAGGATTAATGTTAATACAGCAAAAAAAGATAGTTTCATAATTGGTTTGGTTGGTTATAAATACATTTTCCTCCTGAAACAAACTGAATTCAAAATATTGAATATCAATAAAAAACAATATTTGTTTCAGAATCCTCAGGTACGATCTCAAAAATACTAAAATAATTCAATCGATTGCATTGTGTACTTTAAAAATTAATTCTCCATCATTTCAAAATTCAGAATCAGTGAACTTCCGGTGTATTGTAATCAAATGTAATTTGCTTCTTTCCGTTAACTGATAAAAAAAAGCACAACAAAATAAGCTGCATGCTATGACGGGAAAATATTCACTTACAATTTACTGTGTCCAAATTCCAGGTTCTTCAAGACTTTAATTGGAGTTTTTTACCGGCTTAAAAAATCATCATGCAACACCTGCATATATGCTTTCGGGAATGACAAATCAACTGAATTTCCTTTATCACCAGGTTCCCGAACAAAATTTTTAACATTCTGATCGAAGTAAAAATTCCCTTCAGGAACAATATATCCCCAACCAGAATCAAGCATAAAAAATGCATAAGGATGCGAAGTGAAAAAATCTTTAGAAAACCGTGACGAATCAGTTTCCCAGCCCAACTGGTGAACCAGCGATGTACCAAAGTCAGATTGCATGGTGATGGTTTCTATATGCTGCACTGAATCAACTACCCCACCCGACCAAATCATCGGAATCCGGTAACTGGCAGGATCGGTGATATCGGTAGGGCCAGGCTCCATGGTTCCATGATCGGCTGTTACAATGAGCAAAGTATTCTCCCAAAGCGGCGATTTCCTGAACCCATCGATAAAGGCTCCCAGACAACTGTCGGTATAGGCCACCGAATTCAGATATTTTGCTTCCATCGAATTTCCTTTAATCTTCGAATAAGGTACGTCAAAAGGTGGATGGCTGCTGATCGTATAAATGGTTTTCATGAAAGGTGTCTTTTCTTTCGTTAAATCTTCCAAAGCCTGTTCAAACACATAACCATCCGGAACTCCCCATTTCGACATCCGGCCTAATTCCGAAGGAAAATCAGATTTGGTAACCAGTTTTCCGTATTTGCCCTGCAAAACAAATGATTTCAGGTTGTAAAAATTAATGTCACCTCCATAATAAAAAGAGGTATTGTAATTCCTTCGGTTAAAATACTCCGGAAGCAAGGTCAGGTTGCGCGTTTTTTCCGGATAAACCATAATGGAGGTACTAAGTAAGGAAGGATATCCACCCATGACAGCCGATATTCCGCGATCAGAACGATTGCCTGTGGAATAGAATGAGGTAAAGACGGTGCTTTTGGTACAAAGTGAATCCAAATTGGGTGCAATTCCATGCAATCCGCCCAAAGGAGCAATTATTTTATTCGAAAAACTCTCCAGAATAATCAGGATAACATTGGGTTGCTTCTCCGGATTTAGTCTGATGAGCCGGGGACGCTGAATAAGGGTATTCTTTTTCATGAATTCATCAAAAAGCTGTACACTTTGCTCTTTCGGCATATATTCGCATGGATTGGACAATTTGTTCCGCTTTTCGAGCGACTTGCCAAAATTCCACAAATAATTGCTGGCAGCCTGATTCACAAACAATTTAGAACTGAAGGCTACTGAACTTAAATTTAAAGGTGAAGTGTCAAACCCTCCCCGGATGGGAATAATTAAAGTAGCGACCAGAAATAGTTGAAGTAATATTACATACCATTTCACTTCACCTGAAGAGACCATTCCTCCTGAAAACATTTTTTTATACAAAAACAGAAAAACAGTAATTAGTCCACCCATTAGCAACAAACCCAATGTGAGATCAGTGATAGATACTGAAGCAGCCATGGCAACCGGATCGTCGATGTAATTAAATGCAGAAATATTAACCCGGGTTCCCCAATGCGGAAATAATCCCAGATCGAGAACCACTAATGCTGATGCTCCAGTTATGAGTAAGAGCGTATAGGTCCATAAAAAACGGGAGATGAACGGAAGGGGTAAAAAACCACGGAATGTTATGAGTAAGGCGGGTAACAACAATAAGTAACAGGCCATTGAAACATCCATGATCAAGCCATATTCAAATATTCCAATAATCTCTCGAACCGAAAGTTGACTGCTTTGATTCAGATTAGATACCAGGAATAAAACTTTTTCAAGCCAGAAAAAAATCATCCAGAAGACGAAATACTTAAATAAGCGGAATAGCTGATTAGGCAGAGAATCCATTCTTGATCGTAATTTTTGGTAAATAAAGTCAGCAAATATAAAAAAACTGCACCTTTTGGGCTTTGCCATCCAAACAATAAAACCAAATCTCCTTTATTTTAAGAATTCAAGCCTAATAATTAAACATCAACCTCAATTATTAATATTTACTTTTTATTTCTATTTAATTAATATTTATATCTTCTTACTATTATTTAATAGTAAATAATATCTATTTGCTTGTTATTTCTGAATATATCGACTATTTGATATTCACAGAGTTAGAATTACCAATTCACAATACAGATATTACACATTTTATTTTTACCCCCATTATTTTCAGCCACAACTTCATTTTTTTATACTAATTAAATTATATACCCCTATTTTTTATAGTATCTACTTTGTTAATTTATCTTTAATTCACATACACCCCATATTTAAATTATTAAAATTTTGAAATTAACACATACTTTTGACCAAGCATATGAAACGAAGAGGGTCATCTTAAAAAAAACATACTTTTTATTAAGACCCCCCAATTTAAACATCGAATTGAAATTAAAGACAAATAAATGTTAAACCCTAAAAGTTAAGTATTATGAAAAAGAAAATTACCCTCAGAAAAGTTACTCACCTTGCCAAATTTAAAACCCTGACAAGACTGGCATCATTATCGGCAATTGGTTTAATTATGACAGTTAATGCCGCACTGGCAACACCATCTACTATTATTTGGATTCCTTCAGTTGACTTCCAGACTTTTAAAACAATGCATCTCGGAATAGATAATTATATCCGTGCCGAAAAGGACAATGGTATTCGTGGTGCAGGAATTTATGATTTTGGTTTGACTCTTGGCGTTTTGCCATTCAAAAAAATTCAGGCTGAAATTGGTATTGATTTTTTATCAATGGGTGACAATGTTTATGACGACCACCCACTTTATTTTAATGCAAAAATTGGTACTCCGGAAGGAGCTCTTTTTAAAATTGCTCCAGCAATAGCTTTTGGTGCATATAATATTGGAACTAAAGGCAATTTAACCAATTACAATATTTTTTATGGTGTGGTTGCCAAAACATTACCAATAGTTGGAAGACTTTCAGTTGGATATTATATGGGAAATGAAAAACTTCTCTTAGATAGCAAAGGTGCTAAAGCAAATTCAGGAATATTAGCTTCATGGGACCGACCAATGAAGGAGATTTCAGATAAATTATGGTTTGCTGTTGATTATCAGGGTGGCAACAATTATTTGGGAGCTTTAAATGTAGGCTTTTCATGGGCTTTCTCTTCTAATGTGTCGATAATCTTTGGATATGACATATACAATGATAGTAAGACATTGTATAATTCAGTCAATACAAATAAAAACACCTTTACCACCCAGTTAGATATTAATTTTTAACAGTACACCAAATCCAACAAGTGATTCTATTGTCAGAATACACTCTAAACGAACAGTTTCACATTGTTGTTGGAATCACTTTATAAACAAAAATTCAACAATTTTTAAACTCAATTGAAATGAAAAAAATTGAAGCAATTATCCGGGTTTCAAAGTTCGAAGAAGTTAAAGCAGCTTTGAAAGAAATAGGAATTGATTTTCTTTCCTACTGGGATGCTACTGGTCTGGGAAATGAGTTGCACAAAGATGAGCGTCAATACCGTGGAACATCATACGACACGGAGTACATTTCCCGAAGAGTTTTAAGTATAGTTGTAAGGGATGTAAATCTGAAAAAAACAATTGATTGTATCCTGAAATATGCAAAAACAGGAGAAATTGGAGACGGGAAGATTTTTGTATGGGACATTCAGGAATCATACCGCATCAGAACCGGTGAAACAGGTGATGTCTCGTTATTCAACCTTGATTAAGCAGAAAATATTTACATCTAAAAAACAACGATCATGTATAAGAAAATCATCATATTATCCATTCTTAGCTTATTCATGCTGGTTTTACCTTCAATAAGCTACTTCGAATCAGCGTCATTGCATGCGGCTGAAAAAGTTATAGATCCAAGTGGTTCTACAACAGGTACAATTAACGATGTTCCAGCTGCAGAAGCGGGAAATCCAACTTTGGGTGAGGTTGCCGGAGCTGTAGGGCATAATAAAATTGCCATCAATATGGTTTGGCTTTTACTTGCCGGATTTTTGGTCATGTTTATGCAGGCTGGCTTCGCGATGGTTGAGGGTGGTATGACCCGTGCCAAAAACATAACTCATACCATGGCAATGAATTTTATGATCTATCCTCTTGGGATGATCGGATTCTTCATTTGCGGATTTGCATTTATGTTTGGAGGTGTTGGTCCTTTAGCTACACTTGGTGGTTATGCTGGTCTTAATGAGGAATTTACATTATCCTTGTTCGGTCATACCTTCGGTCTGTTCGGTACAAAAGGATTTTTCCTGACCAATGTTTATGATGTTGCAGTTTTTGGTATGTTCTTGTTCCAAATGGTTTTCATGGACACTACCGCTACAATTCCTACCGGTTCAATGGCCGAACGCTGGAAATTCAAATCATTCTTTATTTACGGACTTGCTGTAGGAACAATTATTTATCCGATCTATGGCAACTGGGTATGGGGTGGAGGTTGGCTTGCTGGTCTTGGTAGTAATTTTGGATTAGGTCATGGTCATGTTGACTTTGCCGGATCTTCAGTTGTACATTTAACCGGTGGAGTCCTTGCATTTGTTGGAGCAAAAATGTTAGGTGCACGAACCGGAAAATATAACCGAAATGGCTCAGCAAACCCTATTCCGGGACACAATATTCCGATGGCTATTATCGGCACATTTATCCTTGCCTTCGGATGGTTTGGTTTTAATGCCGGTTCAACTTTAGCCGGTGGAGACCTCCGGATCGCTGTTGTAGCAGTAAACACAATGATTGCATCAGCCACAGGAGCCTTGGCTTCAGTTCTTTATATGTGGATATTCAGAACTAAAAAACCGGATCCTACCATGATGCTAAATGGCCTGTTAGCTGGTCTCGTTGCCATAACAGCTCCGTGTGCTTTTGTGACAGTAGGTTCTTCTGCCTTAATCGGTTTGATTGCAGGAGTTCTGGTTGTTGAAGCCGCTCTGTTTATCGAAAATAAAATGAAAATTGACGATCCGGTAGGTGCTGTAGCTGTACATGGAGTAAACGGAGCATGGGGAATTATAGCTCTTGGTCTTTTCGCAGACGGAACTTATGGTGACGGATGGAATGGCGTTGCAGGTCCTGTAAAAGGTTTATTCTACGGCGATGCATCACAGTTATATGCTCAGTTAATTGGAATTACTGCAAATATAATTTACGTAGGCGCAATTGGCTGGATTGTCTTCAAATTAATAGACAAAACAGTTGGAAACCGGGTTTCTACAGAAATGGAACTTGCAGGTCTGGATATTCCTGAAATGGGAGTTGAAGGTTATTCTGGTATTAAAATGGACAAAAACTCGGAAACTCCCCTATCCCGATAATCAGATAAAAAATCAATTCGCATTTTCTTCAACAATTCAGTTTGTTGTTTTTTTTTTCAAAGAGGCCTGTTGGGGGACAGGTCTCTTTTTTATTTATATGAAATATCAAACAAATACAAATTTTATATTGTATTTTACATCAATACCCCATATTCATAAACACCAATGTTAATTTTTTTATACTTTTTTATTTTTACACCCCAATTTATTACATCAGATTATAAATATTCAATATTTTTGATTTCAAAATAAGAACATAAAAATTCATTAACCAGGAACTACCCTTTCCTGTACTTTATTCACTCAAATTTAGTTGTCATGAAGAAAATTGAAGCAATTGTTAGAAAAACCAAGTTTGAAGAAGTACGTGCAGCATTACACGATGCTGATATCGATTTTCTCTCCTGGTGGGAAGTTAAAGGTCAGGGTACAGCCCGGCAAGGATTAATTTTCAGGGGTATTGCCTATGACGTAAATTCGGTTGCCCGTATTTGCATTTCGTTTGTTGTTCGCGACCAGAATGTTGAAAAATCGATTAATGCCATTCTTGAATCAGCTTATACCGGGGAGAGTGGTGACGGAAGAATTTTTGTAAGCGAAATAAGTCAATCAATCCGTATCCGAACCAAAGACCGTGGCGACGAATCACTTTACAACAAATAATTCCCTCAGATTCGAATTAATTAAGAAGAAATTTTCATGAAGAAAAAATTACAATATACTGGGCTTGTTTTACTTGGATTAATAGCCCCCTCCGTTGTTTTTGCAGAGGAGACTGCCGCGGCAACAGTCGCAGCTCCCTACATTGATTCTGGAAATACTGCCTGGATGATGGTCGCAACGGCTCTGGTCATGCTGATGACCATTCCTGGACTGGCTTTATTTTATGGTGGACTGGTTCGTCAGAAAAATATCCTGAACATCCTGATGCAATGTTTCATGTTGACTGCAGTCATCACTCTTGAATGGGTATTTTTCGGATACAGCCTTTCATTTAGCTCAACAAGCGGATTTCTCGCTCCATTCATTGGCGGTTTCGACTGGGCATTTCTGAACGGCATTGGAGTAACAGATGTTAGTCCATACTATATTTCGCAGGCAACAGCCCGCATTCCTCATCTTTTGTTTGTATTGTATCAAGGTATGTTTGCGGTAATTACACCTGCATTAATCATCGGGGCATATGCCGAGCGGATCAAATTCAAAGGATTCCTGATCTTCTCTGTTTTGTGGGCCATTTTTGTTTATAACCCTGTAGCTCACTGGGTGTGGTCGGCCGATGGATGGCTGTTCAAGATGGGGGCGCTTGATTTTGCCGGAGGAACTGTTGTACATGTCAATGCCGGTATTGCTGCATTGGTGATGACACTCATGATTGGAAACAGAAGAAACTATAACAATCACCCGACAGCCCCGCACAATATTCCATTAGTTGTAATTGGTGCCGCGTTATTATGGTTTGGATGGTTTGGATTTAACGCCGGAAGTGGTTTGGCAGCTGACGGATTGGCAATCAGTGCATTCCTTGCCACTCATGTGGCAACTGCAACAGCAGCGCTTTCGTGGGCATTACTTGATTGGACGATCAATAAAAAACCGACGGTAATCGGTATTTGCACCGGTGCTGTAGCAGGTTTGGTTGCCATAACCCCTGCAGCCGGATTTGTAGGCATATTGGGAGCAGTGGTGATCGGAGTATTGGTTGCAGTAGTATGTTATTTTATGGTTTCGGTGGTTAAGCATAAATTCGGGTACGACGATTCTCTGGATGCCTTTGGGGTACACGGAATTGGCGGAATTATCGGAGCTCTTGCAACCGGATTATTAGCTACACCAGCCATTCAGCCTTCATGCAGCGGGCTGTTCTACGGAAATCCAAAACAATTTTTAATTCAGGTGATTGCCACCGGAACGACCATCGTCTTTTCAGGTTTCATGACCTTTGTACTTTTTAAAATTGTAGATAAATTCGTTGGAATTCGCGCTACTCATAAAGAAGAAATTGCTGGTCTCGATATTACTCAGCACAATGAAATGGCCTATGCCGAAAGTGATTAATTACAATTGAAGGTTGGATAATAAATCGACATAAATGCGAAATCCTTCCTCCAACTCCGAAATCAGGATATATTCGTTGGCAGTATGTGACCGGGCGCTGTCTCCTGGTCCGATTTTAATTGACGGATACGGTATTACAGCCTGATCGGAAGTGGTAGGCGAACCATAATAATTCAGCCCCATACTGATTCCACGAATTACAATAGGGTGATCAACCGGAATCCCGGAGGAGTTCAGCCGGAATGAACGAGGTTTTGCCTCTGATTCGATCAGCTGATCAATTATCTCAAAAGCTTGCTGATTGGAATAAAATTCATTGGTGCGAACATCAACTACAAACGAACAAAGGTCGGGTACCACATTGTGCTGCGCACCGGCATTGATGAGCGTAACCGACATTTTAACAGCGCCCAGAATTTCCGAAGTCTGCTCAAACTGGTAATTTCTAATTTTTTCAATGTCAGCAATGGCTTTGTAAATAGCGTTATCACCTTCTTCACGGGCAGCGTGACCCGATTTTCCGTGAGACAAACAATCCAACACCATCAACCCTTTTTCGGCAATGGCCATTTGCATTTTAGTCGGTTCACCAACAATAGCCAAATCCAGGGGGCCCAATTCACTTAAAATACTTGCCAGACCTTCTGTTCCGGATATTTCTTCCTCCGCTGAAGCCGCAAAAATCAAATTAAACGGAAGATTCTCCATCGCGTTAAAATGCATGAAAACAGCCAGTAGTGTAACTAATGGGGCGCCTGCGTCATTACTGCCCAAGCCATATAAAATCCCGTTTTCAACGTCCGGAGAGAAGGGATCCCGGGTATAACCACTGGCAGGTTTTACGGTATCGATATGCGAATTCAGCAAAATAACCGGCAACCCATCTTTCCAATGCAGATTTTTGATCCATGTATTGTTTACCTTCGAATGGATTTTCACATTCGAATCAGTTAAAAACTGCCGGATTACGCGGACAGCATCTTGTTCATTCCGGCTAAAAGAAGGTGCCGCGATCAGCGACTTCAGTAGATTAATATATTTTTCCATTTGGGTTTCATTTCGATATGCTGCAAAAATCAAAAAAAATGTTTGCATCTGAACGGGAATTCAGAAAAAACATCATTTTTTTAATTGTATTGTAATTTTTCATAAAAAATGTTTGAGAATAAAACATCGGTTTGAGAAAGATAAACTTTAAAACATGAATAATTGGATCAAATAAAACTGCAATTCAATTAAAAATTAGAATTAAGTAGAAAATAACTTTAAGAATAATACATTTTGTTTTGTGTACTTCTTACAAAAAGGTATTTTTACCAGCATTACACTATACAAGATAAAACTAACGCACATAAATTAATTACATGGAAAATCAAATCAAAAAAGGAGTTTCTAGACGTCAGTTTCTAGGAACTGCAGCTATCGGAGTAGCTGGTGTTGCTATGTTCTCTTCATTAGCAGCGTGTAAACAGAAATTAGTGGATACTGACTTGAAACTGGGATTCATTGGAATGGGACAACAGTCTATGTTTTTGCTGAATGGATTCATGCAGATTCCAGGAGTTCAGGTAGTTGCCGGATGCGATGTTTATGGAGTGAAACGCAAACGCTTCGAAAAACGAGTAAAAGCATTTTATGAAAAAGCAGGAAAACAGGTTGATGTTCAGACCTACGAAAAATTCGAGGATTTACTGAGCCGAGCTGATATTAATGCAGTTGTAATCGCTGTTCCTGACCATTCACATGCCCGGATTGCCATTGCAGCCTGTAAGGCCGGCAAGGATGTTTATCTGGAAAAGCCAATGACCTTTACCATATATGAAGGTCAGGAATTACGCCGCGTTGTTCGTGAAACCGGACGTATTCTCGGATTAGGTAGTCAGCAGCGTTCTGACCCGAATTTCCAGCATGCAGTGAAACTGGTTCAATCAGGAGCTCTCGGACAAATCGAGAAAGTTAACGCATATGTTGGCGCTCCGCCAAAACCATACGATCTTCCGGAAGAAACATTACCGGCAGATTTGAACTGGGACCTTTGGTTGGGATCATTGCCGATGCCAATTCATTATAACGCTCAACTTGATCCACCAATCACTATCGATCCTGAGCAGAACGAACAATTCTGGGGTGCATGGCGCTGGTATAAAGAAATGGGCGGTGGATTCACAACCGACTGGGGCGCTCACATGTTTGACATTGCCCAATGGGGACTTGGTATGGATAAAAACGGACCGGTTGAAATTTCACCAATTGGCGACGGAACTGAATTCATGAAGTTCGTTTATGCCAATGGTGTAGTGATGACTTCGGAACCATTTAACGAAGGAAAAACAAAAGGTGTTAAATTCATCGGGAAAGATGGATGGATAGAAGTGTCACGTGGCACCTTCAAGGCTTCTGACGATAAATTCCTGCCTCCTGCTACAGCTGCAGGAGATACCGGACCATACGAAACCAAAATTCCTCACCAGGTTAATTTCATCGAAGCAGTTCGTGAACGCAAAGATCCGGCAGTTCCGGTTGAAATTGGTCACAGCAGTTGCACTGTCTGCAACCTTGGAAACATTGCCTGCGAGCTGAAGCGGACCATCAAATGGGATCCTGCAACTGAAACATTTGTAGATGACACCGATGGCGCTGCAACTAAACTGATGCATTACGAATATCGCGCAGGCTGGAACTTATTGTAATTGAGAAAACAACATCTTAGGATGCAACTGTATAACGCAGGTAATTTGGATAAAACCCGATTACTTGCGTTTTTATTTGTCCTGAATGTACTTTCATCACAAGTTCAATATTCAGGCAAGTTTTATTCGGACTTGCAGCAGCTATCACTTTTGGAATAGGTAAACGAATAGGCGTTTCAGTAATGGGGTAATGGTTGACCTGAAACTTGGAACTCGCCACTATTCGAGTACAAACCGGTATGTAATTGTTCCACTCTGGAACGCGGGAGCATTTTCATCGACATTAAATCTGGCCAGAAGCGCCGCTTTTTTTGCTGCAGCAATCAACTCCTGATTGATGGTATTGGAACCTTTCACACCAGCTTCGGCCTTTTTTACTATACCTTCTTTATCAACTGTAACCTGAACAACCACTATACCTTCTTCATTTCCGGGATAATAGGGTTTGGGAAGTGATTGGGCACTTCGGCCATCCAGGCTGAAAGATACGCCATTGCCGATTCCACCGCCCGGGCCGTACTGATTAGCCCCGGCTGTTCCTTGCTGAGTTCCCTGGTTTCCTGTGCCATAAGTTACACCCTGTCCTTTACTTTTCGAATCAGAAGTACCTTTTCCCGATCCGCCGAAAGCATTTTTGGCCCGGGTATTAATTTCACCCGCTTTTCGCTGCTCAGCTGCCGCCAATGCCAGCTTTTGTTCTTCTTCTTTCCTCTGCCTGGCAATTTCAGCCTTTTGAATCCTTTCGGCTTCTGCCTGTTGCTGTTTCTCCAGAGTTTCCTGTTTCCGTTTCTCTTTCAGGATTTTTTCATTTTCCAGATCTTTGGCTTTCTCGATTACTTTTTTCCTTTTGGCCGATTCCATAGCAACCGTTTTTTCCAATTCCTGAGTCATTAAAGCTTCCTTGTCAATCGGAGTGGACACTTTTTTTTGAGGAGGAGGCGGTGGAGTCGCTACTTCTACCCGTTTTTCTTCCTGATTTTTCAGTGGAGCCGATTCGGACGGGGCAGGTTCTTCTGTTCCGATCCCGGTTTCTGAATTACCAAAATCGACCAGAATACCTTCTTCTCCCGGCAAAGGAAGTGAGGTAAAAAAACCAAAATACAACAAGAGAGCCAATACCACAGCATGTGTAACAAAGGTACCAATCAAACCTGTTCTATGTTCAGAAATGTAATTCATTATTATTCTTCAGGAGCAGTTGCAAGGATCATTTTAATCTCATTGCGTTTGGCAATGTTCATAATCTTAACCACATACTCTATCGGAACTGTTTTGTCAGCATGTAGAGCAATGTAAGTTTCTTCATTTTGCTTCATCACTTTATTCAGGAAAGGTTCAATTTCTGAAAGATCAACCCGTTTCAGATCACCATCCTGATTGATGTAATATTTCAGATCAGCTGTTATCGAGATCGTTGTTATTGCCTTTGCTATGGTTTGACTGTTACTTTGGGGCAACAATAATTTGAGTGCGTTTGGAGCAACCATCGTTGATGTAATCATGAAAAATAGCAGCAACAGGAAAACAATATCTGTCATCGAAGCCATACTAAAACTCACATTCACCTTGTTTCGACGTTTTAAAGCCATGGTTGATCAGTTATTTAGCAGGTTCGTTCAACATATCCATAAAATCGCTGGTTGCAGCTTCCATATTAAACACTACTTTTTCGACGTTAGTTGTGAGAATATTGTAGGCAAAGTAAGCTACAATACCAACAATCAGACCGGCTACCGTAGTTACCATAGCCTGATAAATTCCTGACGACAGAAGAGTAATATTGATATTATTTCCGGCATTTGCCATATCATAAAAAGCAGAAATCATACCGGTTACTGTACCAAGGAACCCAAGCATGGGCGCACCACCTGCAACACTGGCCAAAACGGGAAGTCCTTTTTCGAGTTTATAAACTTCCAGGTTACCAACATTCTCAATTGCTGTAGTTACATCTGCCATCGGACGGCCGATACGCGAAATACCTTTTTCGATCATGCGTGAAGTTGGCGTATTCTCGCTGCGGCAAAGCGCAAAGGCTGAGTCGATTTTCCCATCCAGAATATATTCACGGACGCGATCCATTAGCCTGGCATCAACTTTTCCAGCTTTCCGGATCGCCATATACCGGTCAAAAAAAATGTAAACAGCAATAAACGACAACAATACGATCGGAATCATGATTGGTCCGCCTTTGATGGCCATATCAAAAAATCCGGTTACAATTCCTTCAGGTTGAACAGCCTTCGTGACAGCCTTCGCACCTTCAGTCAAATTTTGACTTGCCTGTAATAAGATAAAATTCAGCATATACATTTTGTTTTAAGTCAATCAAATAAAAAACGGAACATACCATACAAATAGTATGCCCCGCAAAAATACAATTTATTTAAATAAAAATTTTAAGCAGAGAATTCTAACATATATACCGCAGCCCCGGAAAGATAACCAACCAAAGCCAGCCATGAAATATTTTTCAGATACCAAATGAAATCAATTTTTTCGAGCCCCATTGCAGCAACACCGGCAGCCGAACCAATAATCAACATGCTTCCACCAGTTCCGGCAGTATATGCCAAAAATTCCCAGAATACACCATCCTGAACAAAATTCGCCAGATAACCGGTTGTTCCCGGATCAGAAATCGGATACATGCCCATTGCCCCGGCAACTAAAGGAACATTGTCAACAACGGAAGAAAGGACCCCTATCGCCAAAGCTATCATTTCAGCGCTGCCAAGTTTTGAGTCCAGCATTTGTGACATCATCGCCAATTGCCCGGCTGATTGCAATGCGGCAACGGCAGTCAGAATTCCTAAAAAGAACAAAACTGTCGGGGTATCTACTTTCCGTAAAACAGCAGTGATTTTAAGTTTGTTTTTTATTTCGTCAGGTTTATTCCGATGCATTATTTCAGAAATAACCCAAATTACTCCTAGAGATAGTAACATACCCATATAAGGGGGTAAATGTGTCAATGTTTTAAACACAGGCACAAACAGCAATCCTGAAATTCCCAAAAATAGCATCAAACTCCGTTCTCTAGCAGTTGTAAATTCTTTTTCGGACTGGTTTTGTTTGGGCCTGCTAACATTTCCCTTCATCGAAAATGATAAAACAATAAGAGGAACGACCATACAAACCAAACTGGGAATAAATACCCCTTCAATAATCCTGAGCGCTGTAATCTGATTTCCGATCCAAAGCATAATGGTTGTTACATCACCAATAGGCGACCAAGCTCCACCAGCATTGGCGGCAAGTACAACCATGCTTGCGAAAAACCATCGGGTTTGCTTATCGGCAACCAGTTTGCGCAAAAGCGCCACCATCACAATGGTTGTGGTCAGATTGTCCAATAAAGCTGACATAAAGAAGGTAAGAATGCTTAACAACCAAAGAAGCTTTATTTTATTGGTTGTGTTTATTTTATCGGTAATAACTTTAAATCCCTGATGTTGGTCAACTACTTCAACAATGGTCATTGCAGCCATAAGGAAAAACAGGATTTCGGAAATTTCACCGAGATGGCGGATAATTTCAAAATCAACAATGAATTCATGAACGGCCTCAATTCCATGAAGGGCAGGATACAATGTCTGAAACTCTTTCCATGAATGGCTGTATCCAAGACTAAGAATATTTTCGGCCCCAAAAATATAAGCTACCCAACACAATGTACCAAGGATTAGTGCAGACGCGGCTTTATCTACCTTAATCGGGTGTTCAAAAGCTATGGCAACATAACCAAGAACAAAAATAACGACCATCAATATAAACATAAGTTAAAAATTTAGTTTGTTTGTTTTTTCAAAGCATGTAAATATATAATTTTGGTCAGATTAACCGAAATCCGATTTACAATCTTAATCTAAACAGACCTAAAATTCACTTTTTGATAACTTACTTTTGAGAAGGGTCAACCTTTCGACGGAAGATATTCCTGATTTTTTGCCAAAGCCCGTTAAAACTGTTAAAATCTTCGCGATAAGTAATTCCGACTCCCTGTGTGTATGGAGAAGTTTCGTAAATCAGGTTATTATTGGCATGGTTGTAGGCTTTCAACTGAAGCTTTCCGTTATTGGTAAGTTTTACATTGACATCAGCATCACCAACCAGTCCGTTGTTGTTGGCATTTGTCCGTTGTGATGAATTGTTGCCGATGTTTCCGTTGATGGAGACCCGGTCGTTGAACATTTGGGTACTCAAAGCCAGTTCAATTTCGTCGTTTGTAATTGCGTTACCCGGCCGATAATTCACTCCAATGTCAAAATCGTTACTTATTTGCGAAAGCCAGTTGCTAAACTGATTCGACAACAATTCGCTCGCTGTTGATCCAATCGGATTATTAGTTACTGCCAAATACGATCCCCGAACATATTCAGGAGTATAAAACTTACCCAGAACCAAAAGCGACAAAATCTGTTTGTTCATGTCCTCTTCTGAACTAATATGTTGTCGGACATCATCTTTGATCTGTTCCGCAGCTGAAGGTAATTCGATATCGAATCTGATTTCCGGATTGTTCAGACTTTTTGAAAGGGCAATTTTACACAAAACCTGCTGGCGCTTAGTTAAATCTCTATTTTCTATTGGATTCACCTTCCCCGGCTGTGAAGGATTGTTGTATTCATTCGTGCCATACAAGTCATTGAGCGAGGCTTTCAAACGGTATATTGCATTTAGGTTGATGGTGGCATCCAACGGATCGCCATTCCACTCAATTGTTCCTCCCCGCTGAATCTCGAACTTTTTATTGATCACGTTTTGCAGGGTAAACAAATAATCTCCCTGTTCAACGGTATAGCTGCCAAATAGGGAAAGATTACTTTTATTGTCGATCGTAACCTGCATGTTACCCGATCCTTGTGAACGGATGACATCACCGATTTTCGAGTTATAGATCAGTTGAGCCTTGGCTTCAGGAGTAAGCTCAACATTGAATTTCATCCATAAATTTGATGAACTGACAGGGACGGTACGGATTTTTGATTTGGACTGATAATTATGCGACACAAAACTTAAAAAATCATATTCCTCAGCGTTCCCTTCATAATCCAGCGAAATATTCATATCGGTCCCTTTTTCGGTCCGCGCATTTCCCTCAATTAAAAGTGAGGCATCAGTTCCGGTAACCCGGAGTAATCCACTGCCAAATAGTTTACCGTAGAATTGTTCATTTATTTCAGGCGTCGTATTGATTGCCAAAATTTTGTTGGTTTTAACGGTCAGATCATAAATCATATTTGTAAAACTCCGATGTTTGATCGTTCCTGAAAAAATTCCCGAATTTCCATAATCATCCTGAACTTTCATGTCAGGAAAAATAATTTTATCGCCCGAAAACCGGACTGAATCGTTTAAGTTATAATTCACCTGCAATTCGGAAAGCATCAAACCGGCATTACCTGCAAATAAGGCGCCATCATGCTGAAGGTGATCCGGCGACCCGTAAATCCGCACTTTACCGGTGGCCTCACCGTGAAAATTGGCGAAAGTGCTTCCCAACAGTGGCTGCAAAATCAGGATTGAAAAATGATCGAAATTAGTATTGATCGAAACGCTATCCTTGCCCGGGTTGTAAATACCGTATGCCAGCAAGGAATTCCGCTGATCGGTTTTTACCATCAATTCGGTGTCAATTTCCTTCTCTTCCCGGTTCCAACGGCTTTGTATGCCAGCATCTCCGATTGGCTGACCGAGTAAACCGAAGCCATCAATTTTCAAATCCGCTAAATACAAGGCATGTTGATAAATATCAAAAACAGAAAGGGTTCCGTCCAGTTCACCTTTTAGGCCAATATCTCCGGCAATCAACCGGTTTAAGGAACTCAGGTCAATCTGATTGAAAGAAATATTGAGCTTATCGTTTTGATTATTATCAATTGAGCCATCAGCCATAATCGACTGACTTTTATTCGAAAGCCTGAACTTATTTATTTTAATCAGGGAAGAATCGATGGTTATGAGCGCAGAGTTAATCTGCCAAAGGCTGTCGGCCAAAAACAAGCGGGTAGGTTTAACCGAAATTTCCACATGAGGACTATTCTTCTGTTTGAAAAACCGGGTACTTGTATTTACCGATCCGCTATACGAAACCGCGTCAAAATTATTCCATGCCAGTTTAGAATCCAACACATCATCCGATGCTTCCGAAATCAGCGAAAGATTATAAATTTTAAACTGCTCACCCACATCAATCTCTTCAATCTTATTTCGCATATTCAACTTCGAATCACTGTTCACATTAACCGTGAACTTACGAAATACGGCAGATTGATATTGAATTTCAGGGAAACTGGCATTCAAGGTCAGCGTATTATTTTCTGAATTGATGCTACCAACCATTTCAGCAGGATTCATCTTTAAGTCAGGAATTAAAACCTGGGTAAAATGGTTAATATCCTTCAAGTTTAGCCTGAAGTCAAAATTATTCTGTGTTTTTTGATCAGGACTGGTCAGGCCTGATGAAGGCAGGTATTTGGCAATAATCTGCTGTATGGTGTAGTGCAGATTATGCAATTGATACTGACCCCGGATGTCTGCATCCAGAAAATCGGAACGCACCTGCAATACCGGTTCGTTTTCATTGAACGTTTTTAAATCGAAGTTATCAAAGGACATCAATCCATTTTCATTCTGGTAAGCTCCTTCTTTAAAATGAATATAACCAGCCAGATTATCGATGTTATTGCCTGTAAAATTGGCATTCAGGGCAAAGGAAACTGCCGATTTTTTGAACTTGCTTACCAGATTCAACGCTTTTAAATCTGCCTTTTCAACCAGCATATTGAAATTAAAAACCGGAACCGGCACATTCAGATCGAATTCTCCGTTGAATTGAAACTTCAGGTTTGGATCATTGGCCAACAGACTGCCATTAAACCGTTTATTCAGAATATCGCCGTTCAACTGTATATTTTCGTACTGGTAATTATTCACATTGATACTATCAATTTTCCCTGAGACTGCGGCCATAAAATCGTGTGTCTGCTGGTTCAGTATCCCTTTAACAGCTCCGTTAAATGTAATCCGGTCGAAAAGGGCTAACTGAACCAATTGCCCCAACTGAAAGTTAACGGTTTTCAACCGTCCGTTGATTTTTAATTGTTCTCCTTTCGAAGGTACAAACGACAAGTCGGTGGTTAAAACTCCCCATTTGGACCGGAAAGTTCCATATGCGACAAAGTCGCTCAGGAAGCCGGTAAAATTACCGTTGTATCCAATTATGCCGGCTTGCAGCAAGGATGGTGGTATCACAATCTGTTTAAGGGGAAATTGATCAGGGAGTTTCACCCTGACCAGATCGTTGAGGTCGGCAAACGATTGTTTCAGGTCGATGTGCATGTAGGTAGTTGCAAAATCGGGCAATCCGTTCAGGTAAAGATCAAATGCCAGGCGGGTATTGTTTCCCAAACTAAGCTCTATATTCTTCCCTTTCAGATCAGCAAAGGTTCCCGAAACCTGCCCCGACACCTCAATATTTTCGTCCATGCCTTTCAGCGAAGGAACAATAAGTCCAACGTCTTTCAGACTGATCCTTGATTTTTTCAGGTCCAGGTTAACCGCCAGTTTTTTAAAATCAAGTTCCGGGCCTATCTTGCTTTTATCAATCCGCAGATTGGCCTCCGTTATTTCTGAATTTGAAGTACGCAGATGAAGATTATTCAAAAAAACAGAATCAGGAGTAACAACCAGCTGCGCCGAAAAATCTTCCAGATCGAAATCTTTTCGGTTCGTCATCTTGAACCGGGTAATCTGAAAAGCCATTTTTTTATCGTTAATCTTCAGATCAGTCATTCCGAAAGAGATATCATCCAGGGAAAGCTGATAATTTACTGAACTATCGCGGTATGCATACCTCAATTTTGAATCGTTAAACTCAAACTTATTCAAGACAAAATCGAATTTCAGGCTGTCAGATTGTATAGTATCCTTTTTTGTGAATTGACTGATTAAAAATTTATAATTCGGCGTTCCGATCGAATCAGAGTTGATGTTCAGATAAGTTTTATTTAATTTGAGCTGACCAAGCGTAAAATAGCGATTCTTCATGCTGAACGAATCGATGCTGGCCACTAATTCCTGAACATAGATTAGTGAATCATTTTTCTGATCCTGAATCAGCACTTCTTCCAAGGTCACTTTATTGAAAAAAGCAATTGAAACACCTTTTACAGTAATCGTTGTATGGTATTTTTGTGAAAGGTATCCGGCCACCTTTTGTGTCAAATAGGTTTGCACCACCGGGCTCTGCAGTATCAGCCATGAAGAAAAGAGCAGGATAAATACCGTGCCCAGAATTGACCATCCTATTTTGAGTGTTTTTTTGATAATTTTGTCGCTCCAAATTTGAATACAAAATAATACAAATACCCGGATATAAACCAGTCTGCCTGCTAAATTAACGAAAGAACAGGCTTTTTATTGACATCTATGAACAAAGAAAAAGACATCCTGATTTTAGGCATCGAATCATCGTGCGATGATACATCGGCTTCTGTTATTAAAAATGGCTATCTTCTGTCGAATATCATTGCCGGTCAAAAGGTTCACGAAGCATACGGTGGCGTGGTCCCCGAACTGGCCAGCCGCGCCCATCAGCAAAATATTGTTCCGGTAGTCGATCAGGCAATCAGGCAGGCAGGTGTAAAAAATGAAGATATTTCGGCTATCGCCTTTACCCGTGGGCCTGGGTTACTCGGTTCATTACTTGTCGGAACTTCTTTTGCAAAAGGATTTTCGCTGGCAACAGGCATACCAATGATCGAAATAAACCACCTTCAGGCACATGTTTTGGCTCATTTTATTCAGGAATATGACTTTCCATACGATCCGCCCAAATTCCCCTTTCTATGCCTGTTGGTTTCCGGAGGAAATTCGCAGATCATCCGTGTTAACGATTACCTCGACATGGAAGTATTGGGACAAACCATTGACGACGCAGCAGGCGAAGCGTTCGACAAGTGCGCCAAGGTGATGGGACTCCCTTACCCTGGCGGTCCGTTTGTGGACAAGCTGGCCAAAGAAGGCAACCCGGATGCGTTTCAATTTGCAAAACCACGCGTGCCAAATTTGGACTACAGTTTCAGTGGACTGAAAACCAGTTTTCTGTATTTTCTACGCGACCAGTTAAAAGAGAATGAGAACTTTATTGAAGAACGGAAAGCCGATCTGTGTGCATCGCTGCAAAAAACAATTATTGATGTTTTGCTCGACAAACTGGTAAAAGCAGCCAAAGAAACCGGTATTCGCGAAATTACGGTTGCTGGCGGAGTTTCCGCTAATTCAGGATTACGGGAAGCATTGATTGAAACCGCAGCTAAACGCCATTGGAAAATACACATTCCGAAATTTGCGTTTACCACCGACAATGCCGCCATGATTGCCATCACCGGATATTTCAAATTTCAGAAAGGCGAATTTAGTGGCATGGATGCGGTGCCTTTTGCGCGGATGGATATCAGGGTATAAGGTTGGATTACAACTTGTAAACCCACTATTTTGAGTATCCGATTGCTTCTATTTGCTTTGGGGAAAAAGTGAATAATCTTATTTCGTCTAATTTATTTTGAAATTTACATTAACCATTTTTCACTATTTATAAATAAAAATAATCGTTTTTCACTTACATTATTCATTTTTCACCTATATTTCCTTAATATGAAGGGATCAATTTGCTCGTATTGAAAAAGCTGTTTGATGTATTGGATATTGACACTATATAATTGAACTTGTCCAAATTGAACCGTTAAGGATTTGTAACGAAATAACTTGTTTATATTATTAAAGTGCTGTATCTTTCGAGGATGAAAGATACAGACTTAATTTCAAATCGGCATAAAATTTTATCGCCCTTACTGGATGAAAAGGCACGTAGGTTAATGATTGCAGCTGAATCAAAAGTCATTGGACGTGGAGGTATAGGGATTGTGTCCAAATCAACTGGTGTTTCCCGGACTACAATCTCAACAGGACTTAAAGAGTTGGAGTCTATTGATTTGATTGACACAAGGCGGATTAGGAAGGAAGGGGGCGGTCGCAAGAAAGCGATTGAGAAG
>JAUXUF010000051.1 GCA_030684645.1 Bacteroidota bacterium
TACTGAACATCTGAACTTTCCGGTGACAGAGAAATCCTCTCAGTCTGCATCGCAATCGGTTTGGAAAACCGAACGTGGATGGGACAGTCAAATGGAAGCACTTTATTCAGCCTGGATCAATGCGCTGTTCTATGATGCAGATGAACGCTCATCATGGACTGCCCTGCATGAAACTACTCAGAACCGGGACCGGAATTTCCTCTACAATCATCTCTCTTTGGGAGAGGATGATCCGACGGGGATAAACAAAGTGATCATGCAACCCGATTGTGCCGACAATCCGTTTTACCTTCGGGCCTACTTTGCCTGGAAACTTGGACTTCCATTCGGTTATCACGAGAGCGACCGGGGAGGTTTGGGACGTGCTCCCAAAACTGGACGATGGATTACCAATGAGTTAATTCTCTCGAAAACTCAACCGACACAAAAATTCAATACATTTCTACGGATGGTGGCGAATGGTGTTCATTCAGGTACAGCCCGTACTGCACTTAAAGATGAAAGCTCCGATTATTATCCGGTTCCTCTCACGCGGGATGCTTTGCGTCCCGGTGTTGTTTTTGCCGATCCGTACGGGCACACCCTGATACTTGTCCGCCGGGTGCCGCAAACTGATGACAGTCCGGGTGTGCTTCTTTCAGTGGATGCCCAGCCAGATGGTACGGTTGGGATCAAACGTTTCTGGAAGGGTAACTTTCTGTTTAACACAACCCCGGCTGAAGTAATCGGGGACCCTGGATTCAAAGCATTTCGCCCGATCATTATGAACGGCAGTCAGCCCCGTCTATTAAAAAATAAAGAAATATCCGGAAAATCGGGTTTGACCCCCTTTTCCCTTCAGCAACAGGGAATGAAAGGTGATGTTTTCTATCACACGATGGAACATCTTATCAATCCCGAACCGCTGGATCCTGAAATTGCCTTGCTCGACCTGATCCAGGCGCTGCACGAGCAACTTACCGTGAGGATTACATCGGTTGCCAATGGTGAGGAGTATATGAAATCCCATCCAGGCGCGGTGATTCCAATGCCGGGCGGGACTTCCGGGGTGTTTCAGGCTGGCGGTCAGTGGGAAGATTTTTCAACTCCAAACCGCGATCTGAGACTCCTGATCGCTATGGATGTCCTGCTCGATTTTCCGGATAAGATTGTGCGCTCGCCCGATGACTTCAAATTGCCCATGCTTCAATCTCCCGAGCACGTTAAAAAAAATCTGGAGGCTCTTTTAGAGAAGAAGTTATCCGAGCTTTCGATCACCTACACACGAACAAATGGTGCGGAACAAATCCTGACACTTGCTGAGATACTGAAAAGAAGGGACGCGTTTGAAATGGCCTATAATCCGAACGATGGTATCGAAATCCGCTGGGGAGCGCCCGAGAAGAGTGAAGAACGCTCTACCTGTCGTCGCCATGTTCCAGCCGGTCAATTGGAGAAAATGCGGTCAGTTCGCGTGTGGTTTCAGAAAAGGCTTCATCCGCCGACCTAGAAGCCTGCAGAAGTATTCGTTATTTCTTCAGCCTTTTCGCCGAAGGGTCTATTAATGCAAATATTAATTTTAGGTTTCGCTTAAATATCAAGTAGT
This sequence comes from Bacteroidota bacterium, assembly GCA_030684645.1. GTDB lineage: Bacteria > Bacteroidota > Bacteroidia > Bacteroidales > Prolixibacteraceae > Aquipluma. The sequence goes on from JAUXUF010000051.1 coordinate 1,586, forward strand.
TAAGTGCAATAAAAATATTCTAGTTATGAGAACGTTATTCTTGATCATATTCCTATGCGTAGTAATGTCTTTTGCCAGTTCTGCTCAAAAACCTGCTGAAACAATTCCAGGCTTTACATTTTACAAACTTGACAATACTCCTTTCACAAATAAAAACCTTCCTGTTGGAAAACAAATATTCTTTGTGTTTTTTGATGTAACTTGTGATCATTGCCAGCATACAATTAAAGCTTTAAGCACTCATATCAACGAATTTGAAGGAATATCCATATACTTGATTACTATGGATAACAAGGAATTGCTGAACCGTTTTTTTAATGAATATGGCAAGAATCTGGTCACCAAAAGGAATGTTTTGATATTGCAGGATTTAAGAAATCTGTTTATCAAACAATTTGGCCCCAGCAAATACCCTTCTGTTTTTCTGTATTCTTCTTCAAAAAAACTGATTCGTTATAGCGATGAAGATCAGTATCTTGAAATTTTTTTAAAGATAGTTAACGGTACTGACATTTAATGTTTGTTAATGAAATCCATTTTTAGCGCACATCTGCTTTTCAGTAGGTTATTTTTTTGGTTTATTTAAACTGAATTCCTAAATCGGCTTAATTTTATGAGTAAATCGTGTATTCTCTTCTGCAAATGTGGCGCTGGTGTAATTTCTTTGGAAAAATCGCAACAAATCAAATCCATTATCGAAACTATTGATGCCGAACTTTATCAGCTGGATGATTTCTGCGGAATTGTGCTCAACAGGAAGGATTTCATCAGGGCAGTTGATCTGAAATACGACAGAAAAATAATGGTTGCCTGCTATCCACGGGCTATTAAAAATTTGCTGGCACAGAACGATCTGGAACTTTCAGGATTGGAAGTTCTGAATTTCAGGGATCTTTCGATTTCGGTGATCGAATCGAAACTACGGAATGATTTCTCATTTGCTGAAGGAAAAGCTACCGAGACTTCGGTTGATAGTGGCCTGGATGTTCCGGCATGGTATCCGGTAATCGATCAGCCGCTTTGTATTGATTGCGGAAAATGCTTCAAATTCTGCCTGTTTGGCGTTTATTCATTTGCCAACAAGCAGCTGAAAGTGGTGAATTCATTGGGCTGCAAAAACAATTGTCCGGCCTGCGGAAGAAATTGCCCAACCTCGGCCATCATTTTTCCCCGATTGAAAGAAAATGGTGTTTTGGCCGGCGCCGAACCGGGAACTGAGCTTCAATATAAAGGAATAGTGACGGACAAAAATTTAATTTCAACACTTAACCAGCGTTCGGCATTGAGGAGAAATATTTTCAGGGCAGGTTTGATTGAGCAGGCAGAAGCAGAGCGTAGGAAGGCCTTGGTAGAATTAGCCTCCCCTAAATCCCCTCCACAGGGAGGGGACTTGGAAAAACCCGCAACCCGCAACTCGTAACCTGAAACATGGGACTTCTAAAAAATATACTGTTTCGGACTGACCGAAAATGTTTGTACAAATTTGTCGTCAACATGGGCATCAAAGGATCCATGTCGTTTGCCCGGTTTCAGAAACGGCAGAAAAAGGGCGAATTTTTCCCGGCCTTTAATTTTATTTCGGTCACCGACGACTGCAACCTGAATTGCCAGGGATGCTGGGTGATGGGAAAGGAGAAAAACAGCCGGTTAGAACCGGGACAACTCAACCGGATCATTGACGAAACCAAAAAGGCCGGCTCGTATTTCTTCGGAATTCTGGGTGGTGAGCCGTTGTTGTACAAACCACTTCCGGAAATTTTCAAAAAACATTCGGATTGCTATTTTCAGTTGTTCACCAACGGAACGCTCATTACTCCTGAAGTGGCCGAAACGCTTCGTCAGTGTGCCAATGTTACGCCGCTCATCAGTTTTGAAGGCGATGAAGAGGTGGCCGATATTCGTCGTGGCGGAAAGAATGTGTTTCAATCGGCCAACAAAGCCATCGAAAATTGCATCAATGCCGGTCTGATTACCGGTGTGGCCATCAGCGTTTGTAAATCGAACCTGAAAATGGCCATGTCGCCAGAATTCATCAATTCGCTGATCGATAAAGGTGTCGCCTATTTGTGGTATTACATTTACCGTCCGGTAGGTGAGCGGCCTAATTATCAATTGGCGCTCAGTCAGGATGAAATCCGGGAACTTCGTCAGTATATGGTTGATGCCCGTTTAAAGTACAGCATTGGTATCATCGATACATACTGGGATGCTGACGGCAATGGAATGTGCCCGGCAGCTTCCGGACTGAGCCACCACATCAATGCTTCCGGTTTTGTTGAGCCTTGCCCGATCATTCAGTTTGCTGCTGAAAATGTAGATGATAAACCATTGGACCGTTTATATGCCGAATCGACGTTTCTGAGCGATTTCAGAACTCAGATTCAACAAAAAACCAAAGGTTGCGTTGTGATGGAAGATCCGCAGTGGTTGGCCGGATTCGTCACCAAACACAATGCACATAATACCTCGGGAAGGAAAAGTGAACTGGAACGTTTGAGACTGGCTCCCGAAACTTTCAGTCATGGTTCGTGTGAAGTGATTCCGGAGAAAAGCCGGATTTACCGCTTTGCCAAACGACGGGCATTTTTTGGGCTTGGAGCTTATGGATAGATTTACAATTATACAATTTACTATTTACGATTTCAGGATTCGTTCAATCGTAAATGGTCAATATAGAAATTGTAAATGCTTGGATGGTTTACTATTTGCGAATTTGAGAGAAGGGTTAAATGGTAGATAGTCAATATTGAGTCCACTCCGACAACCTGTTTTTGTTGTATTTTGACTATAAATGCCCACTGAATATCAGTAGATTACAAAGTCAAAATTGAGTAGGATTGACTTTTCGGAGTGGACTCAATATTTAAATTGTAAATAAACTTGGTGAAAATTAAAGAAAACATACTGGTTGTTCCTGAACAAGCACTGACCCGGAACCGGTTGAGGAAAGTCGCCCGCGAATTGGTTGCCGAGAGGGGAATTTTACCTCCGGCGAGCTTCTCGCTGATCAGCCAATTGGCAGAAGAGGTGATCGGCCGAACCGATACCGACAGCCAATTCACCGAATTTGCGATGGTTGTTTGCGGAAATGAGATTTGGCGACAGGTAGTGGCAGCAACACCATATAACCGGCGGCTGCTGCTTTTGCCTCAATGCCTGAAAAATAACAGCAGTTGCAACGCGGCGATCGATCAACTGGGATTGATTTGTGCCGGTTGTCAGAGCTGTCAGATCGATTCCATTCTTCAAAAGGCAGAGTCGCTGGGTTATGCCACGCTGGTAGCTGAGGGAACTACAGTAGCCGTCAGCCTGGTTCTGGACGGATCGATTGATGCCGTGATTGGTGTCAGTTGCATGTCGGTGCTTCAGAAGTCGTTCGAGCCGGTTTCGCGGGCAGCTGTGCCGGTGATTGGTATTCCATTGCTGTTCGAAGGTTGTGCCGAAACGGATGTGGATAACCGTTGGCTGAATGATGAACTGATCGCTTTTCAGGAAAATGAACGGTTTCGCACCTTGTCGGTTTCAGTATTGAAAGAAAAAGTCCGGCTGTTCTTTTCTGAAGAAACTTTGGCGGAAATTTTCGGTCCGGCTGATGACCAAACCTGTCAACTGGCTATTCAGTCGATGCTCAACGGTGGCCAGCGGATTCGACCGTTGTTGACTGCTTTGGCCTATTCTGCCTATACATCCAGGATTTCTGAAGAAATCCTTTCATCGCTTTCTATCGTGGTAGAGTGTTTTCACAAAGCTTCGCTCATTCATGACGATGTGGAAGATAACGACGATTTTCGTTACGACACCGAAACTATTCATAAACTGAACGGAACAGCTGTTGCCATCAATACCGGTGATTTTCTGCTGGGAAAAGGTTACGAAATGCTGGGGAAACTGCCGCTTGAGCCGGTAAAGCTGGCTGCATGTTACCAACTGGTTTCCAACGGACATGTGGCTTTATCGATGGGGCAAGGCGCTGATTTGCTGGCCAGTTCGCATCATACCATTCTTTCGCTCGATCAGCAACTCCAGATTTTTGAGCGAAAAACCGGCTCTGCAATTCGGGTGGCCTTGTTGCTTGGTGCAGTTGCCGCCGATGCTCCTGAAAGTGACCGGACTATCCTTAAAACCTTTTCAGGTTACTTCGGAATGGCCTATCAAATCAAGGACGATCTGGATGAATTCCGCGATGCCAACGAGCATACACAACCGGTAGATTACCCTTTGCTGCTCTCACTTTTAGCCCAAAACTCAGACGAAACTTCACTTAAAATACTTCGTCAGCTATATTCTGAAAATGATCGGCTTCAGATTACCAGCCTAATTCACGAGAAGGAAATTGACCACAAGGCTGAACAGTTGCTTCATGAATTTACCAACAAAGCATATCGCGAACTCGACAAACTGGAAAACCTGAAAATGAAACTGAGTTTGTACACCGTTTTGGGGAAAATATTCTGATATGCTACGGTCGTTTAAAGCTTGCAGAAATGATGTTTAGATCATAAAATAAGGTAATAAGGTTAAGCCAGAAGGTGTTGATGTTTCTACCAAGGTTGAAAACTAGAGGATAAGGTTCTAATTGAATATCAAATTTAAACCTTAATAGAAAAAAGATTGTGAAAGTCCACAACCTTATTTTCTTACTTGAGAATCCAACCATCAAGTTGTTAGTGACTCTGATATTGTATTGAATTTCATTTCGAAAAAATGCACAAACGATCCTCTCATATCCCTTTTTACAGGCAAATGATTGACTTGCTCCGAAATGCATTTGATTTACTCGATGAACAGGGCAGGGCTGAAGTTCTGCAATTTGTACTCAGTCAGCAGAATCCGGATGGTGGTTTTCAGGATCGTGGCGGAAGATCGGATCTTTATTATTCGCTGTTCGGGATGATGATGCTGAGGGCAGTGGAAAAGGAGACTGGAGACCGAAGACCGAAGATAGTAGATCGAGCGCCGTTCCCTGAGCGTTCGACTGAGCACTCACGCCGAAGTCGCGAAGCAGTCGAAGGGAACCCGAAACTCGCATCCGAATCAATTCTAAAGCTAAGACAATTTGTTGCCAAACAATCGGTACCCAAACTGCCCGGGTTTATCGAAAAATGCTGTTTGGTTTTGCTTCAGAAAGACTTGAAAACCGACCGGTTCTCCCGCATCAAAGCTTTATATTCATTGGGAAAATCATTTTGGAAAGAGCGAGACTCTATCAATTTATCCTACCGAAGTTTTGTTTTGTTCCTGACGCTGGATGCCGTTTTACCTTTCCCCGGAATTTTAATACTTGGAGCAAAAAGAATGTTGGCACGAACAATCGTTGATCCGCATTCACCTTGTTCCGAAGTTGCAGCCAAAGTCTTTCTGCAAAAAATGATGAATCAGGATAGTTCGAAGGAACAGGAACTTTTAATGTCGTTTGGTTGCGAATCGGGTGGGTTCAAAGCTTTTTCGCATCTTCAGCAGGCCGATACGCTTTCGACTGCCGTAGCTCTGTTTGCCCTGAATTTTGTCGGCAGCGATTTGCGTCTAATGAAGCCTGCCTGTTTCGATTTTATACGGGAGTACTTTTCGGATGGCGCTTTTCTTTCAGGAGATGGCGACCAGACTGCTGATGTGGAATACACGTTTTATGGGTTGCTGGCGCTGGGAGTGTTGGCAGATTGATTACATGTCCGTCAGCTAAAGCAGACGGCAAAGAATATCACTCTCATGATTAACAGTCACCCTTGATTGACGCGTTATCCTTTGCCGTTCACTTCAGTGAACGGACATGTATGTTTACAAAAAGTCTCCTATCTTTATTATCTTGCATCCTCAATTTGAAGCTAGCATGAGCATATCTCCTGAACATATCCAACAACAATTCTCCCAATTCAGCCACCTTTTGCTCCAAAAGCGCAATGCTGCCGGTTATTGGAGCGGACGGCTTTCATCGAGTGCGCTGGGTGTGGCAGTGGCTATTACAGCGCTACATTTCTACCATGCTGTGGGAAATGCTTCTGAAATCTCCGCAGGACTGAATTGGTTAAAAGACAATATGAATACCGATGGTGGTTTTGGCGATTCGCCCGGAAGTATCAGCAATGTGAGTACCAGTTTACTGGGTTATGCCGCTGTAAAAGTATGCAGTCAAAATGACCGGGGAAGTGTGCTGCTTCAAAAGATTGGTGATTACCTGCGAACACAAAATATCAATGTAAACTCCGAAAAACTTATTCCGGACATTCTCGATTTTTACAAGACCGACCGCACCTTTTCTGTGCCAATCCTGACGATGTGCGCTTTATGTGGAGTGCCGGGGCCAGAAGCTTTTGACTCCATTCCGCAACTTCCTTTTGAACTATCGTTGTTGCCCCGTTCGTTTTACAGCATGTTGAACCTGAGTGTCGTTAGTTATGCCATTCCGGCTTTGGTGGGAGTTGGCATCGCCATTTTCAGGTTTAAGAAAAAGAAGAATCCGCTTTTGCGAATGATTCGCGAGGCTTCAATTGCTAAGTCGCTGGTCTTGCTTCGTAAAATTCAACCCGAAAGTGGAGGTTATCTGGAAGCTATTCCCCTCACGGCCTTTGTTTGTTTGTGCCTGGTTGAGTCTGGTTATCGCGATATGGAAGTAGTTCGCGATGGTATTGCTTTCCTGAAACGCACGCAGCGCGAAGATGGCAGTTGGCCGATCGACATCGATCTTTCGACCTGGGTGAGCACGCTGGCTGTAAAATCACTGCGGACTAAAGTTGGCGAGGTCATTTCAACTGCCGATCAGGAAAAGATAATTACTCATTTTTTATCTGTTCAGAATAAAACGGTTCATCCGTTTAACGGAACACAACCGGGCGGTTGGGGCTGGACTTCGCATTCAGGCTCGGTTCCTGATGGTGACGATACTCCGGGAACAATTCTGGCATTGCTGGCCCTGAATCAGGAGAACCCGGAACCTGTTCGTGAGGCCGTTTTATCGGGTTGCAACTGGCTCAGTCAATTGCAAAACAACGATGGCGGATTTCCTACTTTCTCGCGGGGATGGGGCAAATTGCCGTTCGATCAGAGTTGTTCGGATTTAACCGGACACGCAATTCTGGCCATGGCCAAAACAGTAACTGTTTTTAGTGAATCAATGAGACGGAAACAGTATGGGCAAATTCAAAAGTCATTTGTCAAGGCATTGATTTACCTGGAAAAACAACATCATCAGACCGGATACTGGCTGCCTTTGTGGTTTGGCAATCAGCATACCATTGATCATTCCAATCCGGTTTATGGGACTGCGCGGGTGGTCTCTTATCTGAACGAAACCATGAAAACACGATTGGGCGCTGAATATGTGACGATTCTGAAACTGATGATCGATCGTGGATGCCGTTACCTGATTTCGGTGCAGAATGAGGATGGAAGCTGGGGCGGAGCGGCTATGATTGCTGGTAGTATGGAGGAAACTGCACTTGCAGTAACTGCGTTGGTCAGGAATGGCTTTCAGGAAGAATGTGCTTCAGGAATGAACTGGCTGGCTGAAAAAACTAAATCTGGCGGGCTAGTTGCTTCACCCATCGGATTGTATTTTGCTTCCCTCTGGTACAGCGAAGAATTGTATCCGTTAACCGCTTATCTGGAATGTTTGTCCACAGCCAGCGAACGATTGATTAACGATTGAAAATGAGGAATCCTGAAATCCGTTTCGGCGAAATAAAGTATTAATTTTATGGATAATGAATAAATGTACAAGAGGATTAGGTAACCACTTTGGCCGAAATAGATTAATTTGCGATCATATTAAAGCTCTGTCAAAAATGGGCAAATAATTTTTTATAAAATCTTTTCGAATATGATTTTAACTGACACATTGTTCACCTTTAAAACGGAAGTTTTTATCAGCTCCTTTGTTACGCTGTTGGCGTTGATCAACCCCATTCAGAAAGTATTCCTGATGACATCATTGCAGGATCAGTTGACTGATAAAGAGTTAAAGTACATATCGGTAAAATCATCGTTAACCGCTTTCTTTATATTGATTTTATTTCTTTTTCTGGGTAATGCCATATTTGAGTATATTTTTCGCATCGAGATCTATTCGTTTCGGGTAATGTGTGGATTGGTTCTGGTGTATAGTGGCTGGAATGCGCTTCAGAAGGGAGTTCTTATCAACATTGATAAGGAAATGAGAATTCAGGATATCTCTTCTGTTCCAATTGCCATACCTATGATTGCCGGTCCCGGAACGATAACAGCGGTAGTGACATTTCCGGCGCAATATGGCACCCTGATAACTGTTGCTGCAATTTTTACAGCCCTGGCAGTTAACCTGGTCGTCATGCTCTTTGCAAAGAGTATCGGAAGAGTATTGATCAAAGTCAATGTCATGTCAGCTTTGGTGCGGATCATCGGCCTTATCATCGCAACCATCGGAATCCAGATGATTTTCGATGGTATTTTGGGATTCATGAAAATACATGGACTTATCCATTAGAAAAAGAGGCAGGATTGAAAATTATAAATTTCTATTTTAGTGGTTCGTAAAAAATAAAAGATATGCGTGTATTGATCTTATGTATTATTCTTCTTCTCTCCGGAAGTATTTTTGCCCAGGATGCAGTTAATCAGGTGGATGGACAGGGAAGAAAACAGGGTTTCTGGACAAAAACGGATGCTAATGGGAAATTGTTGTACCAGGCAACTTTTAAAGACGACAAGCCGGTTGGCGAAATGAAACGTTTTCATCCAAATGGGAAAATAAAAGCGGTGATGAATTTTGTGGAGGGAAGTGAATTTTCGGATGCCCAATTGTTTGATGAACATGGTAAACTGATCGCTCAGGGTAAATATATCGGACAAAAAAAAACCGGTGAATGGAGCTATTTTCTGGATTCTAAAATTGTTTCAACAGAAAATTACATCAACGGAAAAAAAAACGGAATCAGCAAGCGATTTTACAAAACGGGTGAACTTCTGGAAGAATCCAACTGGCAAAACGACCAGCTAAACGGTCTTTACCACACTTACTTTCAGGATAGTAAAATGTACCTGGAATGTAATTATTCCGGAGGACTCCGGAACGGAACTTTTAAAACCGCGTTCCCCAATGGATCTCTGGAACTTGAAGCGTTTTACACCAACAATTCGCGTGACAAAGACTGGAAATACTTTGATGAAACCGGAAAACTGCTTTATACACTGAAATTTGACCTCGGAAAATTATTGAATCCCGAAGTTCAGGACAGTATCGACACGAGCAAGTCAGGAACCTATAAAACCAAAGAAGATAACATTCCTGATCCCGAAAAATTCAGGCAGAATCCGGAGGAATACATGCGACTGATTCAAAACCGCTAATACTATAAAATGAAACCCAGGCTGATTCTTTTAGGAATTCTTTTGCTTTGCGAACTTGTTTCGGTTGCTCAGGTCACACCTAAAAGTTACTACTGGGTACAACTGAAAGATAAAAAAGGAACCCCTTATCAAATCAGTCATCCTGAATCCTTTCTTTCTCAGCGGGCCATCAACCGGCGTATCAGGCAGCATATTGTACTTGACGAAACCGATTTGCCTGTTTCACCTGTTTACATGGATAGCCTTAAAAAACGCGGACTGGATATTTTTCATACTTCAAAATGGTTGAACGGAGCAACAGTCAGAACTGCCGATACGGCCCTGATCCGGAAAATTGCCGGACTTTCGTTTGTGGTTTCGGTACAATTAACCCGACCCGCCAATGTGTTAAAGTCGGGCACAATGAAATTCCGCGAAGAAGAAACAACTACTGTTTATGACCCGGCAAATTACGGATCTGCAATAAATCAGTTAACGCAGTTAAACGGAGAGTTTTTGCACAGACAGGGTTTCCGTGGAAAAGGAATTCAGATTGCGGTTATCGATGCCGGGTTTTGGCACGTGAACGAAATTACAGCTTTCGATACGCTCCGCAACACCAATCGCATTCTGGGTACCCGCGATTTTGTCGATCCGAAATCGGGTATCTACCTGCAGAATTCCCATGGTATGAGCGTCCTTTCCTGCATGGGCGGTAACCTGCCTGGTAAACTGATTGGCACTGCGCCCGATGCTTCTTATTATCTGTTTAGCTCAGAAGATGTTGCTACCGAATACCTGGTTGAGGAAGACAACTGGGTGGCTGCCGCCGAACTGGCTGATAGCCTGGGTGTGGATGTGATCACTTCATCGCTTGGGTATAATTTATTTGATGATCCCCAGATGAGCCATTCGTATGCCGATATGAATGGCAAAAAGACACGCGTAACACAAGGAGCCAATATGGCTTTTCAAAAGGGAATACTGGTTTTCACAAGTGCCGGGAACGAAGGAAATAATTTATGGAAACACATTATTGCACCTTCCGATGGAGAAAATGTAATCGGGGTTGCTGCAGTTGATAAAAACGGGATTCGTGCTTCGTTCAGCTCAGTTGGACCGGCTTTTGGCGGGGCTGTAAAACCCAATGTGGCCGCCATGGGTTTCAAAACATACCTGGTAACCGGTGACGGAACGCTGGGCACCTCAAGCGGAACATCTTTTTCGTCGCCTGTTCTGGCCGGAATGGGTGCCTGTCTGCTTCAGGCCAATCCTTATGCAAACGTTAAACAAGTAAAAGCATCCATCGAATTTAGCGCCAGCCAATACAGCAAGCCGGATTCATTATTAGGTTATGGAATTCCGGATTTCGAAAAGGCCGACAAATACCTGAAAGTGAATAGTATTCAATATCTGAACCGGCAAGGTTCCTGGGTCGTTTCGCCCAATCCGTTCGTCGATTATCTTTTGATCCAAAATCTGAATCCGGTGTATGCAGACAACTGTTTGATTAGCATTTACAACCTCCAGGGAGTTTGTTTGCGGCAATCGACTGTAAAAGCTACCGAAACCATTTTCCTGAATAATCTTGCTAACTTGCCTGATGGATTTTTAATCCTGAGCATTCGTTCCGGAGGAAAGGAAGAACGGGTAAAATTGATAAAGACAGCGCGATGAACGATCAGCAACTTACACTTTCTGAACTGCAGGGCCAGGTAAAAAGAAGTCTGGAAGAAACTTTTTCGGGACCAATCTGGGTAATCGCTGAAATCAGTGAGATGACGGTGAACCGGAGTGGTCATTGCTATCTCGATTTGGTTGAAACCGAACAGGGAACTGATACGGTGATTGCCCGTTGCCGCGCCACCATCTGGTCATACACCTTCCGGATGCTTCGGCCATATTTCGAAACGACCACCGGGCAGACTTTTGCACAAGGATTGAAAGTGCTGTTGCAAGCTAAAGTTGAATATCACGAAGTTTATGGTTTTAGCCTGAACATCCGGGATATTGATCCGGTTTATACGCTGGGCGATCTGGCCCGGCAACGCCGCGAAATCATCCGGAGGCTTCAGGAAGATGGAGTATTCGAAATGAACAAGGAACTCGAATTGCCATTGGTTCCACAACGCATTGCCGTTATTTCGTCGCCCACTGCGGCTGGTTTGCAGGACTTTTTAGATCAGTTGCACAACAACCCGCATCGGTTCGTTTTTTATACCAAGCTTTTCCCGGCCGTGATGCAGGGAAATGAAGCTCCCCGCAGCATCATGGATGCCTTGGAGCTGATTTATCACTATGAAGAATGGTTCGATGCTGTGGTTATCATTCGTGGCGGTGGGGCGCAACTCGACCTGGCCTGTTTCGATCAGTACGACCTGGCTTCGCATGTAGCGCAGTTTCCGCTTCCGGTAATTACCGGTATCGGACATGATAAAGATGATACAGTGATCGATTTAGTGGCACATACCCGAATGAAAACACCAACCGCTGTTGCAGAATTCCTGATTTCGGGCGCACTTCGTTTTTCTCAGGAATTGAAAGAACTCGAAATGCATTTCACTGAGCTGGTGAATGATCAGCTTGAGGAAAATAAAAACCGTCTGAATGATGCGGCAGATCAACTAAATATACTGGTTAATCAGTTGATTGTAACCCAGCAAAACCGCCTGAACATCGCCCGGATTCAACTGGCGAACCGGACGGAAACATTCCTGAAAGATCAGCGATCGGCGCTGAAACAACTGGTGGTTGAGGCCAAAAACAAAACCAATCGCTTTGTCATTCGCCAGAACCATTTGCTCGACCATTCCGGGAATAAGCTAAATTTTATTTTCCGGGAACAGGTATTGAAAAATAAGAACCTTTTGAGCCAATTTCAGCGCCTGATCAAAATCAGGTCAATCGATCAGATCCGGAATGAAAAGAAAAACTTGAATTTAATTCAGGAAAAACTGCGACTGATTGATCCTCAGAATATTCTAAAACGTGGTTATTCGCTGACGATGATGAACGGAAAGATCGTGAAATCGGTTCAGCAGATTAAGGAAGGTGATCAGCTTGAAACCAGGCTGATCGATGGATCTCTGGGAAGTAAAGTGGAGAGAATCGCCAATAAACAATAATCAATATTGAATATCCAAATAAGAAATAAGAAATAAGAAATAAGAAAATAAACGAGTGCCGGTTCTTTAAGCCCCCTCTTTTTGGTAACTGAGTTTATCGAAGTTGGAGGGGTTTGGGGGAGGCTTTTAAACTTATAGACTATGGCAACGAAAAAAGCAACGTACAAAGAAGCAATTACGGAAATTGAAGAAATTCTGGAGAAAATTGAAAATGAAGAACTGGATGTGGATGAACTTTCGGAACAGGTAAGCCGTGTTTCGGTGTTGATCGCTATCTGCAAGGATAAACTGCACAAAACCGAAGCGGAAGTGGAGAAAATTTTAAAAGATATGAATCAGTAAACATGTCCGTCACATAAATGTGACGGCAAAGGATATCAGCTCATTGAATGATAGTTGCGATATCCTTCGCCGTCTGCTTCAGCGTTCGACTGAGCGCTCACGCCGAAGTCTGACGGATATGATAAAATCTAGAACTTTATATCCAATCCAGCTAAAAAGTTAATTCCGGCCTGCGGAAAATAACCATCCATGGCGAAGCGTTGGCCTCCAAGCATATAGGAATAAACCCAGGCATTGTTCTCATATTTGGTGTCGAGCAGGTTGTTGACCATCAGGTGCAGGTTCAGTTCTTTTGCAAACTTTTGCTGTACATGATAAGTAAATTTCAGGTTATTGAGCAGGTAACCATTCAGTTTCCGGTCGTTGCTCGATGTATTGTCGATGTACTGTTTGCTTACTGAATACGATTGTAAACTAATGTTCAACCCTTTCAACGCAATCCAGCTAAGCTGGCTATTGGCAATCAGTTCAGGAGAAAAAGCCAGATCGGTTGTACCCAGCTTGGTTTCAATCTGTCCGCCATTGTCCCAGTCGTCCACAAAATCGGTAAAATCTTTGATCTTATTTTTGCTGAAGGTCAAATTGATATTCCATTTCAATTTTTCAGTCAATTTCATTCCGGCCATTAATTCCAATCCGGCGCGGTAACTGTTATCTACGTTGGTCATAATGGGAGCGCCTACATCGTTGATTTCGCCAGTCAGGATTAACTGGTTCTGGTACATCATGTAATAAGCATTCACGCCTAAAGCCAGTCGGCTGGTGTTGTATTTGTAACCCAGTTCGAAGTCGTTCAGCGTTTCGTAATTGGGCTGTTTGCCTTTTGGGCCGGCATCCACATAATTATCTCGGTTCGGTTCGCGATTGGCACGGGCGAAATTGGCATACAGGTTTTGCTTTTCGCTTAACTGGTAATAGATACCAACTTTCGGATTAAAAAATTCGAAGTGGTGTGTTTGTTTCAGGTCGCGCAAATCGTCATTAAATCCATTTATCTCGTAATCAATTTTGCGGTATTGCAAATCAGCAAACAAATTCAGGTTTTCAACCAGTTCGTAATTGTATTTGGCGTAGATATTCAGATCTTTTTTCAAGCCGGTTCCGCGGTACCACTCGTGATTCATTTTCGAATTCCCGGCATTTCTCGCCCAGATTACTTTACCGAAATGATTGCCATCATAAACATTGTATCCTCCACCAAAAGTAAATTCACGGGTTTCTTCTTTGCGATTCAACGAAAATGTCATTCCGTAGAAATCATTTTCGAGCCATTTTCGGCGGATCAAATCCGAATTCTTGATGGTCTCTCCGCCAATAACCGGAGGTGTTATCAGGTAATCGGCCAGTTTCTGATCTTCTTTCATTTCTTCGTAATAGCCCTTCCCTTTGGTGTAAAACAAACTCGTATTCAGGCTCAGAGCCTGATTGAACTTATGCGAAAACAACAATTGATAATGATCCTGCTGATAATGATCGACTTGATTTGGGTAGGTGTACAGGTTGTACGTCCGGCTGTTTGAGCTGATCATTTCATCGACCTGTTTCTGCGAATAAAGCCAATGATCGGCATAGCGCTGCATTCCGGTCCGGTCGTTGTTCAGACGAACTGAAGGCACACCATTCCATGCCTGGTAAGTTTCTTCCAAACCTGAAAAAATATTCGCTTTCAGGATCGTATTTGCTGTAAAATATCCACCGGAAACAAAAAATGATTTCAGCTCAGACGAAGCACGGTCGATAAAACCATCAGAACTGACTTTCGAAAGGCGGGCATCGAAAGTAAATTTCTCCTTGAGAAGACCTGAACTTACGCCAACTGAATTTTTCATCGTACCGAAAGATCCTGCGGAAATGCTGTATTCGGCAGAGGGATCTCTGTTAATGGTCGTGGTTTGCAGATTGATGGTCGCTCCGAACGCCGCAGCACCATTGGTCGAGGTTCCAACACCGCGCTGTACCTGAATATTATCGGTTGAAGAGGCCAGGTCGGGAATATCGACCCACCAGGTTCCGTGAGATTCAGCATCGTTCATCGGGATCCCGTTCACCGTCACATTAATGCGGTTCAGGTCGGTACCGCGAATCCTGAAATTGGTGTAACCAACGCCGGTTCCGGCATCTGAAGTGGCCACAAAAGATGGCGTTAAACCCAGCAGATAAGGAATGTCCTGACCCAGGTTATTATTCCTGATCTCCGATTTTTCGACCGTGGCAAAAGCAACCGGCGTCTTTTCCTTCACACGGCTGGCTGAAACCAGAACTTCTTCGGCCAGAATAAAATCCTGTTTCAAAAGTACATCAAGGATTTGATCACCTGTCAGTTTCACTTCTTTGGTTTGCTTTTCGTAACCGAGATAGGAAATAGTGATTTGATAGTTCCCGGCTTTCAGGTTTTTAAAGAGATAGAGCCCGTTAGCATTGGTAGTTGTTCCACTGAAACTGTTTGAAATCGCCAGGTTGGCTCCAATCAGCCGTTCGCCTGTGTCGTTTTTCACAGTTCCTTTCAGTGTATATTGGGCGAATCCCCAAAACACTGCACATTGCAGGAGCAATGTCAAATAAATCCGTTTCATTGTTGTTTTTTAAAATGGTTAATAAATAACCAATGAGGCAATTAATTCCCTTTCGCCATCCCTTCGCCGGCATTACCCGTATCAGGTTCGGTGGGTATGATCTCAGCCTGTAATTACCCCGGTTTTCACCGGGAAGGCACCCCATTGCGTAAATTGATAGTGACAAAAGTAGGCTTTTAAGCGCATGAAACAAATATATTCCGAATAAAAGTGTTTGCAGTCTTTTTCTATTGGCTTTCGAAAGTAGCTTAAAAGTCATGTGACTGGTCATCCTGAACTTCCTGCCCGCTCGCTTGGCAGGCGGGGTTTCAGGATCCTCTCAAATAGAATGTCAGACACTGAAATACCTGCCATCCGCCCGCCTGCCGGCGAGGCAGGGCAGGCTGGAATTCAGGGTGACGGGATCTGTTAATGTTGTGACTTTGGAGACAGCCTTTTCGCTAATCATTTTCGGAAAAAATGTCATTCCTTATCGTTTTGATCCAGAAAAAATGACATCAAAAATGACTTTATATCACTAACAATCAGTTATATAGACATTGGTATTTGATTTGAACTATTCCTTCACGAAAACAACCAAAACAATAATGTATCACTTAAAGAATGGAGGATTAAACGATGTTACCAGTATTTAAAAGCAGAAACCTACCGGGTATATTTGATGAATTCTTTAACAGTAATTTACTTCCGAATTACATTGAAGAAGGAGCCTGGAAATCGACTCCGGCTGTAAACATTTACGAGAACAACGAGAAGTTTGAAATCGAAATCGCAGCTCCCGGCCTTGAAAAAGAAGATTTCAAAATTGATCTGAAAGACGAATACCTGACCGTTTATTCTGAAAAGAAAGACAAAACGGAAGAAAAGGAAAAAGGAAAGTCGTTCGTTCGGAATTCAGGTACTCTTCGTTCCAGCGTTCATTCGCTATGCCAAAGGAAGTTGAAATTAGTGCCATTAAAGCATCGCACAAAAATGGTGTTTTGACCATTGAACTTCCAAAGAAAGTGGAGTATAAAAACAATTTGTCACGGCAGATTGAAATTTTGTAAACTCTGATTTGATCGTACTTTGTTTGGGATTGTGCTTTCGGGCACAATCCTTTTTTTTTACGCTAACACTTCTGATTATCAAACAAATTCCACTCCTTTGGAGGGGTTAGGGGAGGCTAGGTCTTTCTTCGAAAAACTCAATGGCAGCAGACTTTCGACACTATCCAAAACCATAATAGAATCCTGACCATCCAGAATAACACGGATCGGACTTTCGAACCGAACTTCTGCTTCGGCCAATGCCTGGCGGCATGAACCACAAGGTTTAACCGGTTCATTGACCAAAACACCATTTTTTGCCGCTGAAATGGCAATGGCCTTTACTTCCGAATGGGGATAATTGGCATTGGCATAAAATAAGGCCACTCGCTCGGCACATAAGCCGGACGGATAAGCTGAATTTTCCTGATTATTGCCTGTAATAATCTTCCCGTTACCCAACAACACCGCAGCGCCAACGTGAAATCCGGAATAAGGAGCATAAGCTAATGCTGTAATTCTTCTGGCTTCGCGGAGCAGCAACCGGTCATTCTCAGGTAGTTCGTCAATGGTTTGAAATTCGGATACTATAATTCTGATTTCTGTCGTTTTCATTCTTGAACAGTTTTTTCCAAATGTACGTTAATACTTGTTATTAGCCAATGATACTGGCTTGCAACATTTTCTTATTTTTGTGAAACACATCAAACGGAAATCATGGTTAAATATATTCTCCCTGTTATTGCATTTTTTATTTTTTCTTCAGGATTTGCCCAGAAAAACCAATTATCCAGAGAAGAATACATTCGGAAATACTATAAACTGGCTATTTCGGAGATGGAACGCAGTGGAATTCCTGCCAGCATTACCATGGCGCAAGGTTGCTGGGAATCACAGAATGGCAACAGCGAACTGGCTACCGAAGGAAACAACCATTTTGGTATCAAATGCAAAAGCGAATGGCAGGGTAAAAAGATTTATCATGATGATGATGCCAAACACGAATGTTTTCGGAAATACGCCCATGCTGAAGCATCGTATATTGATCATACCAATTTTTTGATGAGCGGAAGCCGGTACAGTTTTCTTTTTCAGCTCGATCCGAAAGATTATAAGGGATGGGCACAAGGTTTAAAAAAGGCCGGATATGCCACTGACCCGATGTATCCTGACCGCCTGATCAAAATCATTGAAGAAAACAGACTTTTTCTGTATGATGAATATGGCGATAACCGGAAGTTAGCTTCGATTAAACAGGAACCTGCGAAGCATGTCCCGGCCAGTTCAACTCTGAGGAAGACAAATGCCTCTCACAAAATTGAATTGAGAAACGGATTACGAACCATTGTCGTGGGCGATGGAGATACCTACGAAAGTATTTCTAAAGATTTAGCACTGAAGGATTGGGAAATTTATACGTACAACGATTTCAGCAAAGGCAGGCAACCCAAAAAGGACGAAATTATTTATATCGAAGCCAAATACAAAAAATCCGACCGCAAACATAAGCAACATGTGGCAGATGAGGGTGATACCATGCACTACATTGCCCAACGTTATGCGCTGAAATTAAAACCCTTGCTCCGAAGAAACCGGATGAAGGAAGGTGACGAACCTATTGCCGGACAAATTGTATATCTCAGGAATAAAAAACCACGAAAGTGATAGAAAGCCCTATCCCCAAGAGTCCCCTCTCCAACCTCTCCCCAAAGGGGCGAGGCTTTGGTAGTGAAAGCTTTGAATATTTATTTATTAAAGAACATGTGATTGCAGAAAAAAATGGAAATCTGCGAGTACCGGTTCTTTCACCCCTCCTTTGGAGGGGGCTCGAGTTTGGCTAATTTCTCATGTAAAACATAGCGGAAGTACATGGGTTTGCAACATTTCTCTGGCTTTGTGTTTTT
>JAUXUF010000055.1 GCA_030684645.1 Bacteroidota bacterium
AAATAGGTCACCGGATAGTTCACATACAAACTGATTTAGATTGGTTTATTTTGATATGATAAAAAAACAAAAAGACCGCTAAATCAATGATTTGCGGTCTTTTGATTGGGTTTGGCTCCCAATTTTGTCGGGGTGGCCGGATTTGAACCGACGACCTCGTCGTCCCGAACGACGCGCGCTACCAAGCTGCGCTACACCCCGAAGATTAATTAAAATTAAGCTTTTTTTTGCCGAAGATTTCTTTCAAATGGATTGAATGGTGTTTTCTAATTGACTTACAAATCTAAAATCTTAAAGCGGAATTTAGCGGTTTTGAGCAAAAAAAATCAAATTTTGTTTCATTCTTTTTAGCGAATATTTGTCAGTTTTATATAAAAGAAGAAACCGTTTCAAATTTTACTTTGAAACGGCTCTTCTAATCCACACAATCAATCCACACTAAAAAAACCAATCACCACCTAATTGCGTTCATTGATTTGTTTTTGCTAACCTTAAATAATCTGAATTCACGACAAACCAAATCCTTTTTCACCTTTCTATTTTTAATCCAACACGAGTATTGTGTGTTTTTTTCAATTGAAATACATTGTTTTAAACGTATTTCTAAAAAAAAAGTTCATTAATCATAATCTTTGGTGTCGAATATTAGTCGTAAGTTTAATGTTAGTTCGAGACAAGGATTTTATGCTGCAAAGTACCTGATAGATAAAGTGAAAATGTAAAAAAACTTACTTTGAAAATTGCATTGGTTTCAGGCCATATTCACATAGGAATATTGGCTTTTCTTTAATTCTGCGTCACTTTGGTACCAGGTAATTGGAATCATGTCAACTATTTTCCAAAATCAGAGTATGGATAAAATGCCAAATCCTGGTTTTTAGGTGATTTTGCTTGGGACCTAAAAAAATCCGGCACAAAGCTGTACCGGATTCTAAAATGTATTCAAGAATTTTAATCTTGAGTCCACTCCGAGAACCTGTTTTTGTTGTATTTTGACTAAAAATACCCACTGAATATCAGTATATTACAAAGTCAAAATTGAGCAGAATTGACTTTTCGGAGTGGACTCAATCTTTCAGGCTTAGCCGCGTACCCCGGGCCATGGAAATCAGGTTTGGATTTGTGATAAGGACCTGACTGACTCCGTTTTTCATCGCGCTGAATCCGTTGTCTAGTTTTGGAATCATTCCTTCCTTGATGATTCCTTCGGTTTGAAGTTCTTTAAACCGATCGTAACTCAATTCGGGAATAACTGAATTTTCGTCATCAGGATGAAGCAAAACTCCTTTTTTCTCGAAGCAATAGAACAAATTGACCGTATAGTAATTTGAAAGTTCGATGGCCAAATCGGCTGCTATAGTATCAGCATTGGTATTGAGCAATTGACCTTTAGTGTCGTGGGTAATCGGAGCCATTACCGGGACTACTTCTTCGTTAAGCAATAATCGTAATTCTGAAGTATTTACTTCCATTATATCGCCCACAAAGCCATAATCAACAGTTGTGACCGGACGTTTAACCGCGCGGATAACATTTAGATCGGCACCGGTTAAGCCAATGGAATTGCATCCTCTGGCCTGTAATCCGGCAACAATAGTTTTGTTTACCAATCCAGCGTAAACCATTGTAACAATCTCAAGCGTGGCCGCATCGGTTATCCGGCGACCATCTACCAGCTGAGTTTCAATTCCAAGTTTTTCTGCCAGACTTGTTGCCAGACTTCCACCTCCATGTACTAAAATACGTTTCCCGCGAATCTGAGCGAACTGGTCCAGCAACAGATCCAGCGATTCTTTTTCTTCTACTACTTTTCCACCAACTTTTACAATGGTTAATCTTTCCATAATTATTATTTACAATTCATCTATTTACAATTTACCATTTATCCCGTGTGCAAAAATCGTAAATCGTAAATTGTCTAATAGTCAATTCATTTTATTTTAATTCGTCCAATATCATCTTTAACACGGCCTGGGCAGAGTACAACCGATTTTCGGCTTCCTGAATAACAATTGAATCCGGACTGTCAATCACATCATCAGTAACAATCATGTTACGGCGTACCGGCAGACAATGCATGAATTTGGCATTGTTGGTTACCGCCATCTGGCGATCGGAAACAGTCCATGAACGATCTTTCGAAAGTATTTTCCCATAGTCGGAATAGGAAGCCCAGTTTTTGGCATAAATAAAATCAGCGTCTTCAAAAGCCTTCATTTGGTCGTATTCCGGTTTCAAATCACCCATAAATTCAGGGGCAAGTTCATAACCTTCCGGATGGGTAACAACTAATTCGTAATCGGTTTGACGCATCCATTCCACAAATGAGTTTGGAACAGCCTGAGGCAAAGCCCGGGGATGCGGGGCCCAGCTTAAAACAACTTTCGGAAGTGCTTTGGTTTTGAATTCTTCAATGGTCAAAAGGTCGGCAAAGGATTGCAGCGGATGACGTGTCGCAGTTTCCATGCTTACAACCGGAACGCCTGCATAATCAACAAATTGCTGAATAATATTTTCCTGATAATCAACTTCCCTGTTTTCGAATTTGGCGAAAGAGCGGACACCAATTATATCGCAATATCTTCCGATGACAGGCACTGCTTCTCGGATGTGTTCCGGTTTATCGCCATCCATAATCACACCCAATTCAGTTTCCAGCTTCCATCCACCTTCGTTAATGTCGAAAATAATGACATTCATTCCCAGGTTTAATCCGGCTTTTTGTGTACTTAAACGTGTGCGAAGGCTTGAGTTAAAGAATACCAGTAAAAGTGTTTTATTCTTTCCCAAATCCTGATATTTATAGGGCGATTGCTTGATTTCAAAGGCAAGTTTTAAAGCTTCATCCAGATTTTTCAGGTCGTGAACCGATGTGAAATGTCTCATTTTATTTGATTTGAAGGCTGAATTAATTGTCTTTCAATGCGTTAGCTTGAAATATTTTGATGTATAAAGATAAAGCTATTTTCATTTCTGAGAAGGATTTTTGTTTCTTTCTGATACTTCATTTTAGAAGGTGAAAGTCTTTCTGTCAGAAAATGAGTTATCTTTCTGAACTGCTTTTTTTTCGCGGATTGTTTTGCCGGATTATTCACTGGGTTACAAGGATTCCATTCTTTCGGAGCTCTTCAAATAGCATGATATGCTGGCAAACCGACATCAATTTCAATTGACTTCCTTTTGCCTATTGTCTTGATTTTTTTATTTCGGCCTGATTTGACCATCACCGACAATAATCCATTTGTAACTGGTCAATTCCTCCAGTGCCATTGGCCCGCGGGCATGTAATTTTTGCGTGGAGATTCCTATCTCAGCTCCTAATCCGAATTGCGAACCGTCGGTAAATGCGGTTGACGCATTGCAATAAACTGAAGCTGCATCTACCGATTTCCTGAAAATATCTAAAGCTTCTTTGTTTTCTGAAACAATGGCTTCGGAGTGTTTGGAGCTGTGCAGGGCGATGTGATCCAGCGCTTCGTCGATGTTGGCTACTGTTTTAATCGACATCTTATACGAAAGGAATTCAATTCCGAACGATTCTTCCGATGCAGGTTCAAGAAGGTTTTCAGGGTATTTCCCTTGAAGCGCCTGAAATGCATTTTTATCAGCATAAATAACCACCTGGCTTTGTGGCAAAAGTTCAGTCAGAACTGGCAGGTCAGTCAACCTGTTTTCATGAATAATCAGGCAATCCAATGCGTTGCATACACTTGGACGACGCGTTTTAGCATTGTTTACAATAGCCTGACCTTTTATAGCATCGCCAGATTCATCGAAATAAGTATGGCAAATTCCTGCGCCGGTTTCAATCACCGGAATGGATGAATTTTCACGAACAAAATTGATCAGGCTTTGCGATCCGCGGGGAATAATGAGATCAACCAAACCATGGGCATGCAGAAGTTCGGTCGTTGCTTCACGATCAGCCGGCAGAAGTAAAAGTATATTCTGATCCAGTCCGTGCGATTTCAGAACCTCCTGAATAACTTTTACTATGGCCACATTCGTATCGTTTGCATCAGTTCCTCCTTTCAAAACACAAGCATTTCCTGATTTCAGACACAATGAAAACACATCAAGAGTCACATTGGGACGAGCTTCGTATATGATACCGATGACACCGAACGGCACAGTTATTTTTTTGATCAGGAGACCATTCGGACGAATATTCTCACTTAGAATACGGCCAAGAGGCGAAGGAAGTGAAGCCACATTGCGGATATCGGAAGCAATTCCCCGGATTCGCTCAGCGGTAAGCATCAACCGATCATACTTCGGATCGGCAGGATCCATGCGGCTCAGGTCTTTTGCATTTTCCTGAAGAATAGACGAAGCATTTTTGATAGCAGCCGAGGCCACATCTTCTAAAACCTGATTTATTTTTTCCACTGAAACCAGGTTCAGTTTTCTGCTGGCTTTTAGTACCAGTTCCAATTGTTCTTTTACTGTCATAACTTATTAAATATAAAGCCCCCTTCCATGGGGGAGGAAGGGGGAATATAACTCTGGAATCTGTTGCCAAGGGTAAAGGCAAATTTAAGGGGTCTATGAAAAGGGTATAAATACACAAATCCCGAGTCAGTTTATTTATTCCATTAAATACAAATAATCGTAA
The DNA here is from genome assembly GCA_030684645.1 of Bacteroidota bacterium. Taxonomy (GTDB): domain Bacteria; phylum Bacteroidota; class Bacteroidia; order Bacteroidales; family Prolixibacteraceae; genus Aquipluma. Next base: position 4,616 of record JAUXUF010000055.1, read on the forward strand.
TGAATTACTGCTTTTTTATTTTTGTTTCCTTTAAATTTTTCTGCTTTTTCAGAGTCGTATTCTGATTTCCCAATGCCGATCAGTTGGCCGTCTTCGCCTTTAATCTTTACAAGGTCACCTTTCTCAAAATCGCCATGAATAGAAATCACCCCTATGGGTAAAAGACTCGAAGCCTGGCTTGATAAAAGTGCATTCCGCGCACCTTGGTTGACAACCAGTTCTCCCTTGGCAAAACTTTCGGAATACGAAATCCATTTTTTTACATTCGATGACTTCTTCTTTTCTGATAAAAAGGTGGTATGAACAATGTCGTCATCCAGATTCATAATACGGAGAAGCGTGTTTTCTTTCATCCCGTTGGCAATGTGAACATTAATACCACCTTTGGCTACTTTTTTTGCAATGTGGTATTTGGTCAGCATTCCGCCTCGTCCGAAACTTGATTTGCTGGTCGAAATAGCTTCGTTCAGTGGTTTGCTCCGGATCGTAATTTCATGAATTACTTTCGATTCAGGCAGATCGGGAGAACCATCGTATATTCCGTCGATGTTGCTCAGAATAATCAAAGCTTCCGAATCTTCCATCGAGGCTATTAATCCGGAAAGTTCATCATTATCGGTGAACATCAGTTCGGTAACCGAAATGGTATCGTTCTCATTCACAATGGGGATTACCTTGTTGTCGATCAGCGTTGAAATGCAATTTTTCATGTTCAGGTAATGTACCCGGTCGCTGAAGTTTTCTTTGGTTGTGAGCACCTGGGCACAAGAAATTCCATATTTTTTAAACGCTTCGGCATAGCAATTAATTAGCTTTACCTGGCCAACTGCCGACCACAACTGCCGTGCGGACACAGTATCCAGTTTTTTGCCGTTTCCGATTTCTCCCTTTCCTGCGGCAACTGCGCCGGAAGATACCAATACGATTTCGACTCCTTTTTGGCGCAGATCGGCAATCTGATCGACCAAATGTGAAATGTGTATATCGTTCAAAGTACCATCCGACTTCGTCAGAACGTTACTGCCCACTTTGACAGTTATTTTTCTATATCGCAAATTTGTCTTCAAAACAGTTGAGTTCTCTCTTTAATTTTTGCAAATCTGGAATTTGCGTCAGTTCTTTTTTTCCTTTTTCCTTTTGACTTGGGGTTTAACCTTTTTCAATTTTATTGAACGAGGCGATTAATCCCTGAATCAGTGATGAACTGAACCCTTTGTGTTCCATTTCATTCAGCCCGGTAATGGTTATTCCGCGGGGTGTGGTTACTTTATCGATTTCCTGTTCCGGATGTCTTCCGGATTCGAGGATCAATCCGGTTGCGCCTTTTACTGTTTGTGCAGTAATGAATTGTGCCATTTCAGCTCCAAAACCGATTTCAATTCCACCCTGCATGGCGGCACGAATGTAGCGCAAAGCAAAAGCAATTCCGCAGGAAGCAAGCACAGTGGCCGATGCCATTAAATCTTCGGTAATGATGACTGCTTCACCTAACTGCTTAAAGATATGAAGGACCCGGTTACGCAAATCTTCTGATTTTACGTTGGTCGAAATCAAAGTCATCGATTCCTGAATAGCAATAGCTGTATTTGGCATTGCCCTGAATATTTGTACATTGGTTCCGGCTGTTCCTTCTATTTTTTCGAGGCCAATTCCTGCCACGAGAGAAATCAGAATTTGATTGGATTTTAATACCGGCCTGATTTCTTCAATGATTGCCAGAACCTGGTACGGTTTGATTGCCAGAATGATTATGTCGGCATTACGTGAAGCTTCAACATTATCATTTGAGGTACAAACGCCTTCTGCCTGAAGTTTCTCAAGCATATTCAGCCTTCTGCGGGTAACTGTAATGGCTGAAGGTTCAATCAGTTTTGATTTGATTAAACCAAATGCAATTGCACTTCCAAGATTTCCTCCACCGATGATGGTTATTTTCTGCTCAATCATTATTTTTACTTTTAACTTTTGCCCTGACTTTAAATCGTGGCAGCCAATGCTTCCAGGAAAATATCAGCTTGTTCGCGAATCAAAGTTAACGGAGAAAGCAACCGAATGGTATTTGCCCCGGAAACTCCGGTAAAAATATGATGTTTTTTTAACAAAACATGACGAATGTCATTTATTTGTTGTTCAAATTCCAGACCGATCATCAGACCAAGTCCTCTGACTTCCTTGATTCCTGAAAATTTCTTCAGTTCTCCAATGAGATAGCTCCCAACTTTGTCAGCATTTTCAACCAGTTTTTCACTTTCCATGATTTCCAAAACAGCCAGGCTTGCTGCACAAGCCAGGTAATTTCCGCCGAAAGTGGTTCCCAACATGCCATACCAGGGTTTAATTTCGGGAGCAATGAGAAGCGCCCCGACCGGAAATCCATTTCCCATTCCTTTGGCGACAGTAATTAAATCAGGTTTTACATCGGTATATTGATGGGCGAAGAATTTTCCGCTTCGTCCGTATCCTGATTGGATTTCATCCAGAATCAGCAATGCTCCGTATTGTTTGCACAATTTTCCAGCCTCAACCAAAAAACCTTCAGCAGGGACGTGTATTCCTCCTATTCCCTGAATTCCTTCAATGATGACACCTGCAATTTCATTGGTTTTTAAATGTTCCTCCAATAAATCCAGGTTGTTAAACGGTAGAATGACCGCATTAGAAGTTTCGTTTATTGGTGCGATAATTTTGGGATTATCGGTTACCGCTACAACAGCCGAAGTACGGCCATGAAAACCTTTTTTGAAGCCCACTATTTTTTTTCGTCCGGTCACAAAAGACGCCAGTTTTAACGCGTTTTCATTGGCCTCGGCTCCCGAATTCACCAAAAATAACTGGTAATCAGGATATCCGGAGAGTTGCCCCAATTTGTCAGCCAATTCTTTTTGCTGGGGAATCTGCACCGAATTGGAATAAAAACCGATTTGACTGAGTTGGCTGGAAAGCCTGCTGATATAATGCGGGTGGGAATGTCCGACCGAAATAACGGCATGACCACCATATAAATCCAGATATTTGGTACCGTTTTCATCCCAAATGTAACAACCATCGCCTTTTACAGGCGTAATGTCCAGTAACGGATATACCTCGAATAGATTCATAATATAAGATTTAAAGCCCCCTCCAACCTCCCCCGAGGGGGGAGGCTAACGAAGTGCGCGGTTATTTTCAATTTTTAAAGCGAATACTTCCCAATTTAGCAGGTCGCAAAGCTCCCCCTCTTTGGGAGGGGGCTGGGGGGAGGCCTTAAAAAGCTACCGCTTTCAAACCCAATCCAGTTGTTTCTTCAAGTCCAAAAATCAGGTTCATGTTCTGGACTGCCTGACCGGAGGCGCCTTTCAGAAGATTATCTGTCACCGAAAGGATCATCAGCTTGTTGCCATGTTTTTCCAGATAAACGATGGCTTTATTGGTATTCACTACCTGTTTCAGATCGGGATTGTTTTGACTCACCAGCACAAACGGATGAGAGGCATAGTAATCCTGATAAATCTTCTGAGCTTCTTCGATCGAACCTTCAAATTGGGTGTAAACTGAGGCAAAAATTCCACGGGTGTGATTTCCACGGACCGGGATAAAGTTAATGTCAAAGTTGAAATCAGTTTGCAGTTGCTTCAGACTCTCGCCAATCTCGCCTAAGTGCTGGTGTTCAAAAGCTTTGTAAACCGACAAATTACTATTTCTCCAACTGAAATGCGAACTTGAACTTGGTGACTGACCAGCTCCGGTTGAGCCGGTGATGGCATGGATATGCAGTTCATCCTTTATCAGTCCAGCTGCGGCCAATGGAAGGATAGCCAGTTGAATCGCTGTTGCAAAGCAACCTGGGTTAGCAATTTTATTTGATTTACGGATGATTTCGCGGTTCAGTTCTGGCAAGCCATAGACGAAATCGTTTCCTTCCCGCTTTAACCTGAAGTCGTGACTCAGATCGATAATTTTTACGTGGTCAGGCAGCTTGTTTTTTTGCAGAAATTCTTTCGATTTTCCGTGTCCCATGCAGAAGAAAACCATATCGATCTGCGAAAAATCACCTTCAGCCACAAAACGGATATCGGTATCGCCCAATAAATCAGTATGAACATCTGATACCAGATTCCCGGCATTGCTGGTACTTTGCACGAATGAAATTTCAGCCTGCGGATGGTTCAGCAAAATACGGATCAGTTCTCCGGCAGTATATCCGGCGCCACCAATAATTCCAACTTTTATCATTTGTTCAGATTGTCAAATTTTATTTGAAATTGCTTTAAGATAAAGTCCTATTGTTTCTCGACTTCGGTCTTGTTGAATGCTCCCTTCGACTCGCTACGCGGCTCAGGGAGCGGCTCTCCGGTCTTCGGACTTCTGTCTCCCGTCTTCTTAAAATGTGCGATTTACCGAGTTATGGATCTTCAGCGAAGTAGAAAGTACTTTGGTAAATCCTTTTACATCGTCGGCAGTCCATGCCGAGTTTTTCTCGCCGTATTCGCCGAATTCCGATCGCATCAAATCGTGATCAGATTCGATACCAACCAGCACGAAACTATAAGGTTTCAGGTGGACAATTACTTTGCCGGTAACGGTTTGCTGCGAATTTTCGAGAAATTTTTCAATGTCGCGCATGACCGGTTCAAAATACAGCGCTTCGTGTAAAAACATTCCGTACCAGTTTGCAAGCTGTTCTTTCCAGTATTGCTGCCATTTGGTGAGGGCGTGTTTTTCGAGCATCTGGTGAGCTTTGATGGCGATGATCGGAGCGGCGGCTTCAAACCCAACGCGCCCTTTGATCCCGATAATCGTATCGCCAATGTGCATGTCGCGGCCAATGGCATAAGGCGAAGCCAGCGCATCCAGCGCACGGATCGCATTCACCGGATTTTCATAGCTGTCGCCATTCACTCCTTTCAATTCGCCCTGAACGAAGTCGAGGGTAATTTCTTTTTCTTCTGTTTCGGTCAATTGTGAAGGATAAGCTTCTTCAGGAAGTGTTTGGTTCGATTTCAGTGTTTCTTTGCCGCCAATACTGGTTCCCCAGAGTCCTTTGTTGATGGAATAATCCATTTTTTCCCAGTCGGCAACTACATCATGGGCTTTCAGGTAGTCAATTTCTTCCTGACGACTCAGTTCCAGATCGCGGGTAGGAGTGAGGATGCCTATTTCAGGAGCCAGAATCTGGAAGGTCAGGTCAAAACGGACCTGATCGTTTCCGGCGCCAGTACTACCGTGAGCGACATATTTTGCACCGATTTTCTTGGCATATTCAATTATGGCAATGGCTTGGAAAACACGCTCCGAACTGACAGAGATCGGGTAAGTATTGTTCCGGAGAATATTACCAAATACCATGTATTTGATACTCTTTTCGTAATACGTATCGGTTACATCAAGGGTCACATGTTTGATTGCTCCCAGATTGTAAGCTTTTTTCTCCACTGCATCCAATTCGGTCTGACTAAAACCGCCGGTGTTGGCAATGGCTGTGTAAACATCCAGATTTTTTTCTACCGAAAGGTATTTGGCGCAATACGAGGTATCTAAACCTCCGCTAAATGCTAAAACTACTTTATCCTTCATGATTTTTATTTTTTTTTATAAAACGATGACCCACAGACAAACATGCTTAAATACTTACAATTTTACATTACTTATAAAACCTGGATTCAGTCAAATTAATCAATCAATTAAGACGAATGAACCTATAACTGAACCTTTCTATTTGGCTTGCTGAAGGCCAAAATCTATGAGAAAATAATCCTGAAATGCCGGTCAGGAGCCATCGTTTATTTTTTGGTTTTCTTTTTGAACAAAAATGTAAATAACACTGTAGCTTTGGGTTGTGATCCGTTTTTGTTTCGCTTCAGTTTATTGATGATATCCAGCAATGACCCTTTAATAGCCCAACTGCCGCTTTGTTTTTTTTCGCCTTTTTTGTCCTTTTCCCTGGCCGGATCAAATACCATTGCGGTGCAAAGACATTTGCTTTTTCCGGTACGCTGTAAAATGTCGTAATTTACACAACTTTGACATCCTTTCCAGAAATCTTCATCAGTTGTTAATTCAGAAAACGTAACCGGATGATAACCCAGTTCGTGGTTAATTTTCATCACAGCCAGTCCGGTAGTTAATCCAAATATTTTGGCATCCGGATATTTCGTCCTGGAAAGTGTAAATGCTTTCCGTTTGATTGCTGTGGCCAGGCCTATCCCGCGGTAATCCTTTGCCACAATCAGTCCTGAATTGGCAACAAAGCTTTTTTCGCCCCAGGTTTCAACGTAGCAGAATCCTGCAAAGGTTTCTCCATTTTCAAGGGCAATGATGGCTTTACCTTCTTCCATTTTTTTAGCGATGTATTCGTAGGTTCGGCGTGCAATACCGGTGCCTCGTTCTTTTGAAGCGCTTTCGATGGCATCATTTACTTCATCAACATACTTTAAATGATCCTCGGTTGCGACCAGTACTTGAATATTTTTTAATTCTTTCATTTTTATTTTAACTTTTAAAACACCCTTTTGATCGTTATTTCAATTCCGTCCGAAATACCACTGTCTCTTTTACTATCGCTTTCTCGCGGACGGTTTTTGTTTTTATTCTTTTTTCCCCGGGTTAAAACCCGGGGCTACCAATATCTCGCTCCTACGGAGCTGAAAAGTTGAATCACTGCCCAAGGCTTTCCCCCTTGGGGGAACGGGAAGGGGGCAATTATCCCAATTTATCTTCCAGTTTTGGCATTACAAGTATCAGGCTGTTAACCAGGTCGCTGTGCGTAATTCCTTCACGCATGATGATTAAAATAGTGTCGTCGCCGGCAATGGTCCCTATGATTTCATAAGGTGCAGCAGTGTCAATTACAACTGCCAGACTGCTGGCATAACCCGGCATGGTTTTCATGACAGCGAGGTTCCCTGAAAACTGCAAATCGCGAAATCCATCGGCCAAAAAATCAATCCTCGAATTTTCACGTTGCGATTCAATATGGGCGCCTTCAGGAATAACATACACATAACCAAGTGCCTGATCCGAAACTTTTGCAACCTTCAGAATTCTTAAATCGCGCGAAAGGGTGGCCTGCGTTAACTCAAAACCTTGATCTTTCATGAGGTGCAAAAGTTCGTCCTGATTGCTGATCCGGCCATCGATGATGGCCTGTTTGATTGCAAGCTGCCGTTTAGTGCGATTCTTCATTTTGTATATTTATGCAAATGCGATGCAAAAATATGCAAAAAATAAATAAAACAAGCTTTTTTTTCAGAAATTAATATCTATTTTTGTGTCCTGAAATGAAAAATACAAACGAATTGAAACTTGAAAAGTACCAGGTTGAAAATCCGAAGATCCATAGGAAAGAAAGTTTGTTTATAATAACAACCATGCGTTTGCCCTACAGCCGTAGCCAAACGCATTTTTTTTAATATTTAGCATGGCAACGATGACACAACTTAGAAAAGTCAGATTGATTCTTGAAGACGGGACAACATTTGAAGGAAAATCGTTCGGATATGAAAGGTCAGTAGCGGGAGAAGTCGTATTTTATACCGCTATGACCGGTTATCCTGAAAGTTTAACAGATCCTTCATATACGGGGCAGATTCTGGTATCAACCTTCCCTTTAATCGGAAATTACGGTGTGCCATCTGATTCGAAAGTGAATGGTTTGTATGAGTTTTATGAATCGGATAAAATTCACATCACCGGTCTGATCGTTTCTGATTATTCGTTTGAATACAGCCACTGGAATGCCATTAAAAGTCTGGGCGACTGGCTGAAAGAAAATAAGATTCCGGGATTGTTCGGGATTGATACCCGCGCGCTGACTAAAATTATCCGTGTTAAAGGTTCCTTGCTTGGCAAAATTGAGTTCGACGATGAAATCATTGATTTTTACGATCCGAACCAGGAAAACCTGGTTGCAATTGCCAGCTGCGATAAGGTAGAAACCTTCGGAAATGGCGAACACCGCATCGTTTTAGTCGATTGTGGTGTAAAATACAACATCATCCGCTGTTTACTGAACCGGAATGCCACGGTCATCTGCGTGCCATGGAATTATGATTTTAATGGAGAAGATTTTGATGGTATTTTCCTGTCAAATGGACCGGGCGACCCGGCTTTGTGTGATGCGACGGTTGAAAATATCCGCAAAACGATGGATGCCGAAAAGCCAATTATGGGTATTTGTCTGGGAAATCAGCTGTTGGCGCGCGCTGCAGGAGCCGAAACCTATAAACTGAAATTTGGCCACCGCAGTCACAACCAACCGGTTTTGCTTCAGGGAACCGACCGTTGTTTCATTACTTCGCAAAACCATGGTTTCGCGGTGGATACCAAAACGTTACCTGCAGACTGGGAACCTCTGTTTACCAACGTAAACGACCAAACCAATGAAGGGATCAGGCACAAAACCAAACCTTTCTTTTCCACTCAGTTTCATCCGGAAGCCGCCAGCGGACCGGTGGATACCGAGTTCTTGTTCGATGATTTCATAAATAATGTGATCGAATATAAAAAGAAGAAAAAAGTAAAAGCCCCCTAAATCCCCCACATGGGGGACTTTGTGCCAGATCAATGCTATCCCAGGTTCGGAACTTGGTCGCCAATCAGAGACGCATAAAATTTGGAACGTGGAATTTGGAACTTGGAATTTTAAAAATACATCATGATAAATACAGAAATAAAAAAAGTAATCGTTCTGGGGTCAGGAGCTCTGAAAATCGGAGAAGCCGGTGAGTTTGATTATTCCGGATCGCAGGCCTTGAAGGCCCTGAAAGAAGAGAATGTGGAGACCATTCTGATTAATCCCAATATTGCAACTATCCAGACTTCGGAGGATATTGCCGACCGGATTTACTTTCTGCCAATCACACCATTCTTTGTTGAACAGGTTATCATCAAGGAAAAACCGGACGGAATCCTGCTGGCTTTTGGAGGACAAACCGCCCTAAACTGCGGAGTTGCCCTTTTTAAAACCGGCATTCTGGATAAATACAACGTGAAAGTGATTGGAACTCCGGTCCAGTCGATTATTGATACGGAAGACCGCGAAATTTTCGCCGGAAAACTGGCCGAAATTGACGTTTTAACTCCGCGAAGCATTGCCTGCCTGAATATTGAAGAAGCTTATGCTGCCGTGAAAATTGTTGGTTATCCGATTATTATCCGTGCGGCTTATACCTTGGGCGGACTTGGAAGTGGTTTCTGCTCCAACGACATTGAACTGGAATCGCTGGCCTCCAAAGCGTTCACCTATTCGCCTCAGATACTGGTTGAAGAATCGATTAAGGGATGGAAAGAGGTCGAATACGAAGTGGTTCGTGACCGGTTCGATAACTGCATCACTGTTTGTAACATGGAGAACTTCGATCCGCTGGGAATCCATACCGGTGAAAGCATTGTGGTGGCTCCTTCTCAAACACTTTCAAACTCCGAATATCATAAACTCCGGGCGCTGGCCATCAAGATTATCCGTCACATCGGAATTGTCGGTGAATGTAATGTTCAATATGCGCTTGATCCACATTCCGAAGATTACCGGGTGATCGAAGTAAATGCCCGTCTGTCGCGATCGTCAGCGCTGGCTTCCAAAGCTACCGGTTATCCGCTGGCATTTGTGGCAGCCAAATTGGGATTGGGTTACGGACTGCATCAGCTCAATAACCAGGTAACCAAAGTGACCACGGCAGCTTTTGAACCTGCACTGGACTACATTGTTTGTAAAATTCCGCGCTGGGATTTGAATAAATTTTCCGGAGTATCGAAAAACCTGGGAAGTTCAATGAAAAGTGTGGGTGAAATCATGGCGATTGGCCGTTCGTTCGAAGAAGCTATACAAAAGGGAATCAGGATGGTGGGCATCGGAATGCATGGTTTTGTGGCCAACAAGGAAGAAATTACCATCGGGCAGATTGATGAAGAACTGAGCAACCCGACCGACCGCCGTATTTTTGCCATCGAAGAAGCTTTCAATAAAGGTTATTCAGTGGACGAAATCTACGATAAGACAAAGATTGATCGCTGGTTCCTGCAAAAACTGCACAACATCCATGTGACTAAAGAAAAGCTTGAGAAATTTAATTCGCTGGCCGTTTTGGATGATTCACTTTTAATTCAGGCCAAAAAAGAAGGATATTCCGATTTCCAGATTGCACGTCTTGTGCTGAAATCATCCAATAAAGAAATTAATAACGATTTACTGAAGGTGCGCGAATGGCGTAAAAGCAAAAACATCCTGCCTTCAGTCAAACAGATTGATACACTGGCAGGAGAGTATCCGGCGCAAACCAATTACCTGTACCTGACTTACAATGGAAATGAACATGACGTGGAATTTCAGCACGATAACAAGTCAGTTATCGTTTTGGGTTCGGGAGCTTACCGCATCGGAAGTTCCGTTGAATTTGACTGGTGTAGCGTGAATGCGATTACGACCATCCACAAGGAAAATTACCGCTCGATCATGATTAATTACAATCCGGAAACGGTGAGTACCGATTATGATACCTGCGACAGGTTGTATTTCGACGAATTGACTTTCGAACGGGTGATGGACATCGTTGATCTGGAAGCTCCGAAAGGGGTGGTACTTTCGATGGGTGGACAGATTCCAAATAACCTGGCCATGAAACTGCACCGCCAGAAAGTACCGATTTTGGGTACTTCGCCATTGAATATTGATCGCGCCGAAGACCGTAAAAAATTCAGTTCGTTGCTTGATACCCTGAAAATTGATCAGCCCCGCTGGTCGGAACTGACGACCATTGAAGACATTTATATCTTTGTCGATGAAGTTGGTTTTCCGGTATTGATCCGCCCTTCGTATGTGCTTTCAGGTGCCGCTATGAACGTGGTGTCGAACAGAGACCAGTTACAGCATTTCCTGACTTTGGCAGCCAATGTGTCGAAAGAACATCCGGTAGTCGTTTCCGAATTTATTGAACAGGCCAAAGAGATCGAAATCGATGCCGTGGCCAAAAACGGTGAAGTGGTGGCTTATGCCATTTCGGAACATGTTGAATTCGCCGGAGTTCATTCCGGAGATGCGACCATCGTTTTTCCGCCTCAGAAATTATATGTCGAAACTATCCGGCGAATAAAAAAGATAGCCTACCAGATTGCCAAAGCGCTCGAAATTACCGGACCTTTCAACATGCAGCTGTTGGCTAAAGATAATGACATTAAGGTGATTGAGTGTAATTTACGTGCTTCGCGAAGTTTTCCGTTCGTGTCGAAGGTGATGAAATACAACCTGATTGAAATTGCCACTCAGGTGATGCTCGATGTTCCATTCCTAAAGCCTGACAAATCGATGTTCGAACTGGATTATGTTGGTGTAAAAGCTGCACAGTTCTCATTCGCACGTTTGCTGAATGCTGATCCGGTTTTGGGTGTCGATATGTCGTCAACCGGAGAAGTAGGCTGTATTGGAGAAAATTTTTACGAAGCCATCCTGAAATCGATGCTTTCGGTGGGATATACCATTCCGAAGAAAAACATCCTGATCTCGTCGGGTCCGGCCCGTTCTAAAGTAGAACTGATTCAAAGCGCACAATTGCTTTCGGAACGCGGTTTTAACTTGTATGCAACCGGTGGGACACAGAAGTTTTTGAGCGATAACGGGGTCAAATCAACACGTGTTTACTGGCCCGATGAAACCGATAAGCATCCGAACACGCTTGAATTAATCAAGAACAAAAAGATCGATTTGGTGATCAACATTCCGAAAGACCATACAACCCGAGAAATCAGCAATGGATATACCATCCGCCGCAGCGCGATCGATTACAGCATCCCGCTCATTACCAATGCCCGCGTGGCCAGTGCGTTTATCTTTGCCTTCTGCAAATACGAAATCAAAGATTTATCGATCAAAAGCTGGGACGAATATAAAGATTAATGCCACTTTCCACCTAGAGAAGCGATTAATCGCATCTCAGCTATACTATCTAGTTCATCCGGAATGTAATTTCTTGATGACCTTTTTGTTTATTCCATTTTCGGTAACGATCCGATCTTTAATCAGTAATGCCAATAATGTTGATGTTTTCCTTCAAATGCCTAGTTGAATTATTTTTACCATTCATCCATTCTTGTTTTAAAAAGATAGAAATTTTTTGTGGAATGTCGAAAATATCAAATTTGCAAGCTATTACAGAAAAAATTTAATATTTTTATGATCTAATGTCTGGTTTACATCAGGTATTTACGTCCAATAGAGCATGGGATTTATTAACACGGAGGATAGTTATGAATACCGTACCAGTCCTAAAAAATTCAACTGCCGAATCCATCAGCAACATCCGGTTTTCCGACATTTTCAAGGTTGAGGATATTCAACGCCTGCAGGATTTATTCGCTGATGCACATGGTGTAGCATCCATCATCACCCATCCGGATGGCGCCCCTATTACCCGACCGAGTAATTTCTGCCGCTTTTGCATGCAAATCATCCATAAAACAGAAACGGGACGTTCAAACTGTATTAAATCAGGTAAGATGTTTGGCAGACATAATCCTTCAGGTCCAATTGTAGGGCAATGTCTGAGCGGTGGGTTGTGGGACGCCGGAACAACTATTTCGGTAGGAGAAATACACATAGCCAACTGGCTGATCGGACAGGTGAGAGTTGAAGAATTGGATGAACAGCGAATGATTCAATATGCTGATGAAATTGGGGCAGACAGGACAGCTTATATAAAAGCCATGAGTGAAACCCCGGTCATGTCAAAAGATCAGTTTGATAAAATATCAAAAATGCTGTTTGCATTTGCCGGGGAGCTTTCTGAAAAAGCATACAGTAACTGGCAACTGAAAGTAGAGATTGCTGAGCGGGAAAAAGCGACTGAGCTAATGCGGGAAAACGAGGAACGGTACAGGACTTTGTTTGAGCAGTCGAACGATGCCATATTCCTGGTAGATACCGCTACAGGAAACTACCTGAATGCGAACAGGACCGCCGAAATCCTGACAGGTCGATCACTGGATGAACTGAAAAGACTGAAAACGCAAGATATTACCCCCAAAGGTGCAAAAGAACGCCTTGAAAGAATATTGGATGCAAATGATTCGCTTGAAATGGGCAATGTGGAGTACCTCAGGCCTGATGGGACAACAAGGACAACGATACTCCATGCGGTTTCCCTGAGTAACGGCCGTGCATTTGGAATCGCGCACGACATCACCGAAAGCAAGAGGGCGGAAGAGTCCATCCTTAAGGCCAATCGCCTGTACGCGGTTATCAGTCAAATTAATCAAACCATTGTACGAACAAGTAATGGGGATAAACTCTTCGGGGAAGTTTGCCGGATCGCGGTTGAATACGGAAAATTACAAATGGCATGGATCGGATTAATTGATGAAGAAACCAAGTTTGTTCATCCGGTTATGTTTGCCGGAAAAGAGGATGGATATCTTACAAAGATCAAAAAGATTTCTGTTAGCGACATACCTGAAGGAAGAGGGCCAACCGGAACTGCTATACGCGCAGGTAAGCATTTTGTATGCGACGACATCGCTAACGATCAGGCAATGGCCCCTTGGAAAGACGAAGCGCTCAAGCGCGGTTACCGTTCTTCGATTGCATTTCCGGTAAAATTATTTGGCAAAGTCATCGGCGCTTTCACACTTTATGCACCCACTCCCCATTTCTTCGACCAGGGCGAAATTGAATTGTTGGATGAAGTAACCGATGATATTTCATTTGCTTTAGAAACAATCGAAACGGAAAAGAAGCGCGTTGAAGCGGAAGAAGCGCTGATTGCCAGTGAAGAGCGCTATCGTGAGTTGTATGAGCATGTACCCGTTATGAATTTCACCATAGACCCCACTGGTAAGATAATCTCTCTTAACCAATTCGGGGCATTTGAATTAGGCTACACGGTGGAGGGATTGGTCGGTAAATCAGTACTCGACATTTTCTATGAAGAAGACAAACCAATCGTTCTCAAACAAGTAGATGTCTGTCTTCAGAATCCGGATAAGTTGTATGAATGGGAATTGCGTAAAGTTCATAAGAATGGACAGGTGTTGTGGGTGCATGAAGTTGCCCGTGTTGTAGAAAAATACGGTCGGAGGGAAATACACATTGCATGTCAAAACATTACCAAACGTAAACAGGCTGAGCAAGAATTAATCAAAGCCAAAGAAAAAGCCGAAGAAAGTGATCGCTTAAAATCAGCTTTTCTGGCCAATATGAGCCACGAAATCCGGACGCCGATGAACGGCATACTTGGTTTTGCTGAAATATTAAAAGAGCCTGATCTCACAAGTGGCCAGCAGAATGGATACCTTGATATTATTGCGAAAAGCGGTGCCCGCATGCTTAATATTATCAACGATATCATCGACATTTCGAAACTAGAATCGGGTCAGATGAAAGTCTCTGTTTCGGAAACAAATATCAATGAGCAGATTGAATTTATTGTCGATTTCTTTAAACCAGAAGTGGAGGAAAAGGGGATTCAGCTGTTGGTTAAGAATACCTTGCCTGTCCAAAAGGTCATCATAAAAACCGATAAGGAAAAATTATTTGCCATCCTGACCAATTTGGTGAAGAATGCCATCAAATTTACCAAAAGCGGATCCATCGAAATTGGATGCAATATCGTAGAGACGTTGCATGCAACGTCTCTACTGGAATTTTATGTGCGGGATACCGGTATTGGTATCCGGCCCGAACAAAAGGATTTCATTTTTGAACGGTTCAGGCAGGGCAGTGAGTCCCTCAATAAAAATTACGAAGGTGCCGGTTTAGGATTGTCCATTTCAAAAGCTTATGTAGAAATGCTGGGCGGCAAAATCCGTGTAGAAAGTACGCCGGAAGTTGGATCGGCCTTTTATTTTACCCTTCCGTACCATCAAGTACCAGAAGTAAAAAAGGATAAAATAAAGGTTGTTCCTGAAAACGAAATAATAAATCAAACTGGCGACAGGGAAAAGGCAATGGATGCAGGATGTACGGATTATATTTCGAAACCCATTGATAAGGAGATTTTGATGGAACTGATACAAAAGTATTTCAGGAAATAATACTCTAACAGGATGAACAACCAGGACTATACCAAAGAAGAACTCATCATTGAGTTACATGTATTACAGCAGAAGTACAATTCCTTAAAAGAAGCTTACGATACAGCGATAACCCATAGTGAGCAGGCAGATGTACATTATAAACTGGAACAGGAGAATTTCTCGAAAATATTTGCGACTGCTCCTGTCGGGCTCTTGCTCCTCGACAGGGACACACTCATCAGCCGGATCAACAAAACTGCTGTTGATATGGTGTTGGGCGACCCGGTTAAGATGATTGGGAAACTTGTCGGTGGTAGCCTGGGATGCATTTACAGTACCGAAAGCCCTAAAGGGTGCGGATTTGGCGTCAATTGCCCCAGTTGTCGTTTACGGCAGGGAATTGAAAGCATATTGGCAGGCGGGCAAAGTATCCATGGAACAGAAATTAATCTGACGCTGCTTGTTGGCGATCAACAACAAGAGCGCTGGCTTAAAGTCAGTGCTGAACCGATAGAGATCAATGACCAACAGCTGGTCATTGTTGCAATTGATGACATCACCGCACGCAAACGCATGGAAAACGATTTAATAGAGAGCGAAACCAGATTCCGTCAGGTCATTAACGTTTCCCCTGTTCCCATGGCCTTGAATAATGAGCAACAACAAATCACCTTCCTGAACGAAGCATTCGTTCAAACATTTGGCTATACCAAAGAAGATATTCCATCGCTGGCACACTGGTGGCCTTTAGCATATCCGGATATTGACTACCGGCAATGGGTGGTTGATACCTGGGCAGCCGAACTTGAGCAAACCAAAACTACCGGAACACCATTCCCTCCCATGGAATTAACCATTCGATGCAAAAACGGAACAGACAAAACCGTGCTGGCCAACGCCACTTCATTGGCTGATTCCTTTTCGGGTAACCACCTGGTCGTTTTGTATGACATTACCGATCGCAATAAAGCCGAAGAAGCAATGAGGAAAAGCGAGGAGAAATTTCGCACCATTGCAGATTTCGCTTATGATTGGGAATACTGGAAAGGAATGGATAACCAGATTATTTATGTTTCACCTTCCTGCGAAAGGATAACTGGTTATAAGCCTGAAGATTTTTTATCCGACAATTTACTTGTAAAAAAAATTATACATCCCGGAGACTTCAACTTATTTGCTGAACATTTTGAAAGAGTGCATTCTAAAGAAAATATGCATGATGTTGAAGAGCTTGATTTCAGGATCATAAAAAAAGACGGTACTGTGGCTCATATCGGTCATTTGTGCAGACCAGTTTTTTCCGATAACGGTAAATGCCTTGGCCGGCGTGTAAGTAATCGGGATATTACCGACCGTAAACAAGCGGAAGATGCGTTGAGGATAAGTGAGGCCCATTTTAAAACCATTTTCCATGAAGCTCCAATAGGTATCGCATTGGTTGACTCACGTACCGGGAATTTTTATTCAGCAAATCCCATGTTCGCTAAAATTGCAGGTCGAACTATGGAAGAAATGGCACAATTTGATTGGATTAGTATTACACACCCGGATGATATTCAGGAAGATCTGGATAACATGGCCTTGCTGAATGCCGGAAAAATTTCCGGTTTCCAGATGGAAAAACGTTATCTGCACCAGGATGGCACATCAGTTTGGATCGACATGACGATTGCTCCGATTCATATGGAAGATAAAGAGCACCAACTTCACCTCTGCATGATCATGGACATCACCGAGCGCAAAAAAGCGGAACACGAAATCAAACTTAAAAACCAAGAACTTATAAAAAGTATTTCTGAGAAGGATAAATTTTTCTCCATAATCGCCCACGACTTGAAAAGTCCGTTCAATGTCTTCCTGGGTTTTACCGATATGATGGTTGAAAAATTACCAACCTTGACCCTGAACCAGATTCAGGAAATAGCTTTATCGATGAAAAACTCTGCTGTTAATGTTTACAGCCTGCTCGAAAATCTGTTAGAATGGTCACGAATGCAAAGGGGTTTGACTGCATTTGATCCCAAATCATTTTTATTAGTTCCTGTCGTTTCAGAAACCATGCACCAGATTTTGGATTTAGCTGATAAAAAGGGCATCGACATCAGTTATAAAGACCTGGAAAATCTGAAGGTTTTCGCCGATGAGAACATGTTTAAATCAACCATTCGTAACTTAGTTTCTAATGCCATAAAATTCACACACAAAGGAGGAAAAATATCGCTTTCGGCAAAGGTAGCGGATGAAAATTTTATTGAATTTTCCATCAGCGATACAGGCATCGGGATGAACAAAGAAATACTGGACAAACTTTTCTGCTTAGACGCATATACCAGCCGCCGAGGTACTGAAGGTGAACCTACAACTGGTCTTGGGTTAATGCTTTGTAAGGAATTTATTGAGAAATGCCGAGGTAAAATATGGGTCGAAAGCGAAGTGGACAGAGGTAGCATTTTTTATTTTACCCTGCCGCGCCTTGCTGGATTGAACGAAAAAACAGAAAGTAAAAAGGCTGAATCTGAAAATAGATTGGGAATACAGGGGAATGACCTGAAAATATTAATAGCCGAGGATGACGAATTATCCAATGAACTATTGTCAATTTCGGTTCGGAAGTTTGGAAAGAACATTCTTAAGGTTAGAACAGGTGTTGCTGCAGTTGAAATCTGCCGAAAATACCCAGATGTCGATTTGATACTGATGGATATTCAAATGCCCGATATGGATGGATATGAAGCTACCCGTCAAATCAGGACTTTTAACACCAGCGTGGTCATCATCGCGCAAACCGCTTATGCATTGGATGGGGACAGGGAAAAGGCGCTGGAAGCAGGTTGCAATGAGTACCTTTCAAAACCCATAAAGGGCGATAAATTGGTCGAATTGATCAGGAAATATTTTGGAAAAGTCTGATGAGCTTAAAATAGATACCCGGCTTCACGCACATGCCCAACTTTTACGGGCAGGTTCTGCTTTTTTTGCCATTTCGGATACCGTCACCCGTAAAGAATGGAAAGAATTTTATGAGCATATAAAGACTGAAAAGAATTTGCAAGGATTTCATCGAAATGCCTGGTGGTAAAATTTGGGTCGAAAGTGAATTTAAGGATTCCGATCTCTTTTCCCCATTCTTTGCGAAAGTGGGGAAAGCCCTTTTAGCGGATGGCAGGGTAAGTTTTAGTTTCGAATCTCTTGAAAATAGATAAACTCAATTTGTTTTATCATTTAAATACGAAAATCATTCTTGATGTTTTCCCACACAATTCGGCATAGAGCTAAATAAAAAAATATCGCTGGAAAAGATACACAAAGAGAGGATCAGAAAATGAACATGTTTTACTTCGCCAAAGCCTCCCACATCACCTCTACCGGATGCAATACTTTTCTTCCGGTTCCATCTTCGATATGATGCCTGCAGGATGTTCCGGGGGCAGCAATAATTTCTTCGGAAGTAGATTTTCTGACTGCCGGGAACAAATCCAGTTCGCCGATTTGCATACTCAATTCGTAATGTTCTTTTTCGTAGCCAAAAGATCCGGCCATTCCGCAGCAGCCACTTTTGATTTCCTGAACGGAGTAATTGACAGGCAGTTCAAGCATTTTTTTTGTTGGCATGGTAGAGGCAATTGCTTTTTGCTGGCAATGTCCATGCAAACGGATGTTTTTTTCATCAGCACAAAATTGATCACTCCGGATGTTTCCCTTTTCCATTTCCAGGACCAGAAATTCTTCCAGCATCAAGGTGTTTTTAGCCAGGTTCCGGGCTTTCTCCTGAAGGTGTGAATCAACCAGTTCGGGATATTCATCCCGGAAGGTCAATATAGTGGACGGTTCAATTCCAATCAACGGAGTTTCTGCCAAAATTATTCCGGAGAGTTGTTCTACATTGAAATTGGCGATCTGTTTGGCTTTGCGAAGCAATCCTTTGGAAAGGAAAGTTCGTCCGCTTTCCAGATGATTAGGAATCGCCACTTCATAACCCAGTTTATTCAGCAGCAGAATTGCTTTGATCCCGATATGACTTTCATTGAAATTGGTAAACTCGTCGGCAAAGAGATATACTTTCCCAATTTTTTCCTTCCCCAATGAAATCGGTTCGCGGTACCATTTTCGTAAACTCAGTTTTGAAAGTTTGGGTATTTGTCGTTCAGCGGCAAAACCGATGGCTTTTTTGAACAGGTTGGTTGAGGTAATCAGGTTGGAAATAGGCCTGAAAACCAGTCCCAGTCGGTTGATCCTTGGTAAATAAGCGATGAGTAGGGAACGCAATGGAATATGATGCTGATTGTAATATTGCTGCAAAAATTCAGCTTTGAATTTGGCCATGTCGATATTCGACGGGCATTCCGATTTACAGGCTTTGCACGACAAGCAGAGGTCGAGAACCTGCAGCACTTCTTCCGAACCGAATACATCGGCTTTCTGCGGCCGCGTCAGGTATTCACGCAATACGTTGGCACGTGCACGTGTGGATTTATCTTCGTCACGCGTGGCCATGTATGACGGGCACATGGTCCCGCCGATGAGCTTGCTTTTGCGGCAGTCGCCCGCCCCGCTGCACATTTCGACCGATTGAAGCAAATCGCCGTGTGGAGCATAATCAAACAATGTATTCGCTTTAAATGAAGGCTGTCCCATTAACAGCCGCAAATCTTTGGTAATGGGTGGTGTGTCCACAATTTTTCCCGGATTCAAAATATTTTGCGGATCCCAGGTGTGTTTTAATTTGCGGATCAGTTCGTAATTGTTTTCTCCAAGCATCAGTGGGATAAATTCACCGCGCAACCGGCCGTCTCCATGTTCACCGCTCAGTGAACCCCGGTACTTTTTTACCAGTTGAGCAACTTTCAGGGCAAGGGATTGATAGATCAGGACATCTTCCGGATCTTTCAGGTTCAGGAGCGGTCGAAGGTGCAATTCGCCGGTGGCAATATGACCATAATACACACACGTCAATTGGTATTGGGCAATGATCTGGTCGAATTCCCGGATATAAGCGGGCAAATAATCAGGTGCAACAGCAGTATCTTCAATTACTGTCACATTACGTTTGTTGCCCGGAATGTTCGAAAGCAAACCCAATCCGGCCTTGCGTAGTTCCCATATTTTCCGGATGCTTTCATTCTCGGTAAAGAGTGGAAAATGATAGCCGTAACCTGCTTTTCGGAGATCTTCTTCCAGTTTTGCAGCTTTTTCCTGAATTTCGGTTTCAGTTTCAGCTGAAAATTCGATGGTCAGGATCGCCTTTGGATGGCCTTCGATAAAAAATCGGTTTTTCCGCTGTTCGATGTTTTCGAGTGTGCAATTCAGTATAATGTCGTCAGTCAGTTCAATGGCATCCGGTTGATGCCCGAGTGCAATGATGTTGCCATAAAAAGCATCTTCGAGCGAGTTGAAATGTGCACAAACCAATCCCTGAAATGGGGGGGGAAGAGCAATCAGGTTTAACTTTATTTTGGTCACAAACATTAAGGTGCCTTCAGATCCGGCCAGTAGTTTGCAGAAATTGAACGGTTTTCCATTATTCGTAAACGGATCGGTTTCGAGCAGCATGTCGAGCGCATAGCCGTTGTTTCTCCGGGTTACTTTCGGGTCAGGAAATTCGCTTCTTATTTTCTGCTGATTGAATTCATTAGAGAGCGTTTTCTGAATATTCCGGTAGATTTTCGTTTCCAGAATCTCCGGATCTCCTGCGCATTTGGCATCAAATTGTTGGGTAGTCAGCGCTTTGAATTCTACATCCGAACCATCTGAAAGAATACCTTCGGCGGCCAGAATATGCTCCCGGGTACTTCCGTATATCAGCGAATGCAGTCCGCACGAATTGTTTCCCACCATTCCGCCGATGCAGCAACGGTTGGCTGTCGAAGTTTCAGGGGCAAACTGCAATCCGTGTTTCGAAAGAAACTGGTTCAGTTCGGCCAGCACTACGCCAGGTTCCACTTCCACCCAGCATTCAGTTACGTTCAGTTCACCAATTTTATTCAGGTATTTCGAAATGTCAACTACAATTCCCGGACCGACCACCTGACCAGCCAGCGAAGTCCCCCCGGCTCGCGGAATCACCGAAGTTCCTGTCTGACGGGCAAATCCGATGATTTTACGGATGTCTTCCTTATTTTTGGGCCGCGTTACAGCCACCGGGATTTCGCGATACGACGAAGCATCAGTGGCATAAATCACCCGCTGTACCTGATCGGTAAATACATCGCCATCGAGCGATTGTTTGAGCGTAAAAAAAGGATCGGTAGGTTTCATATTTCAAAAATAGCGTTTTAGTTAGAACTAGGATTGCACCGTAGGTGCAAAATGTTTATGACCCCCAATAAAATTGGGGGATAAAGGCCAACTCCTGGCTAAAGAACCCGTTCTAGGGTTCAATATTATCGCGAGACAATGGTATTCAACCCGTTTCCGGGTTGTTATGGTCACTCCTTCCGCATTCCCCCACCAAACGGTGGGGGTCATTAATATTAATCCACCATTGGTGGATTTCCTTTGCCTTCATCAACCAGAGTTTTTTGAATATTTGGTCAGTTACTAAATTGAAAAATTGAAATTTTTAGAACTATGCAGTGTTTTGGCATATAGTCATTGTAACTTTGATCCGGAAAACAAATTATAAACGATTACTATGGCTAAAGAATTATTCAACAGGTATATATGGCTGACTGACACAGTTTACAAAGCAGGTCGGATAACTTTTGCTGAAATAAACAGAAAATGGAAAAGAAGCAGTCATTCTGATGGAAATGAAATTGCCCTGAGAACTTTTCACAATCACCGAACCGCGATAGCGGAAATATTTGGGATTTTGATTTCATGTGATGGCCGGACGAATGAATATTACATTGAAAATGCTCAGGAAATTGGCAAAAATACCTTGATTCACTGGTTACTAAATAGTATTTCAATCAGCAATATGATTCGGAATAGCGTAACAATCCAAGACCGGATCATACTGGAAAATATACCCTCGGCGCAAAAATTTTTAGGCGATATTGTAGATGCCATGCGCGAAAACCGGGTTTTACAGGTTTTCTATCTTCCGTTTGATAAAGACACAGCTTTAGAAATTGAATTACAACCCTATTTTGTAAAGCTTTTTAACCGGCGCTGGTATATTTTTGGCCGTTCGGCTGATTCTGATGTGGTAAAAGTTTATGCACTCGACCGGATTGAAAAGTTGATCATTACAGATCGTTTATTTGCCCTTCCCGAAGATTTTTCGCCCGACAACCATTTGTACAATTCAATAGGAATCATGAAGGTTGAAGCTGTCAAACCCAATGATATTGTGATAAAAGCCTTCGGAAACCATCCTAAATATCTGCGATCATTGCCGTTGCATCATTCGCAGACAGAGATTGAAACATCAGCAGATTATTCGCTCTTCAAATGCCGGCTTGCCCCAACCTACGATTTTTACCAGGATGTGTTCAGTCGGCGCGAACAGGTTGAAATCGTTTCGCCACCAGAAGTTCGTAATGAGTTTAAACGGATATTAACCCAAATCTCAAAATCGTATGGAAACTGAAAAGAAGAGACGGTTCGGACCTTTAGTTTTTTTTCTTGTCGTTGAGCTGCTGTTTATTGTTTCGAATCCGAGCCCGAAAATGCACCTCGATTATATCAGGGGAACCATTTTGAACGAGATTGATACGGGTTCTTCCACCTTGAACAAAAGCATTAATACGCTGGCCGAGAGTAGTATTGGGCAAGATTTAATCAACAACTATTTGAGCATGTATTTTAAACAGACGAGCTATCTGTTTTTTTCGGTGACCGAGAAAAAGGTTGAAGGGGAATGGCAAGTTATGGCCATTGGGGTATTGGGAAATATTATCTCCTGGAAGAATATTAAAAATGGAATAGATCACATTATGAACAAATTAGATTTGTAACTTAGAGGAAAATAAAACTTAATAAAAAATACTATGGAAATAGAAGAAAAATTGAATAGGATTTTGGTTACACCTAAATCGGATGAAAATATTCATCCATCAAAACCCGGCAGCTTTAAAGAGGCAATAGCAGACACTTCAGAGAAGGCTTATCAAAGAGCAATACTATTTGGTAGAAGTACAATACTAAATGATAAACCGAATCAACAAGTTCACTGGTATGATATAGAATTGCCTGTCGTTCTAAATAAAAATAGCAGGAGACCATGTATTGATTTAATCGGACATGATAGCAGAAGATTTGTTCTTTGTGAACTAAAATTTGGCAATAATAAATCTGATAGTCCGATTGCTGCTGTTCGTGAATTGCTTGAATATTACCGTTTAATTATAATAAACTCTAAATATTTAGATCAATATAAGATACACCATAAAAATTCGATATGTAATGAACATACTTGGAATTGGGCATCGATATTAGAAAACATTCCTTTAATTCTAATCGCGGCAAATGAAGGATATTGGAAGCATTGGAGAAAAACAACAACGATAGATTATGAAGATCAATTAAAACAGATAAAATTGTGGTCTAATGAATTAGGACTTGATATCGCTCTATATGAAACAAAAGATTATGATTTCAAAAGTCAAAGGAACAACAAACCCTCCTATTGGCCTAAATTAGAGATACTAATGAACCATGGATTCGTATAAATTAACTATTACCGTCCACCGTGGCACCAACGAAATTGGCGGTAGCTGTGTTGAAATTGCCACCGCCAATACTCGGATATTGATTGACATTGGGCTACCGCTCGATAGCGTTGTGAAAAAGCTGGAAGATTTGAAACAATATCTTCCTGAAATTGAAGGGCATATTGATGCGGTGTTTATCAGCCATTACCATCTCGATCATCATGGATTGGTCTCAGAAATTGACCCGTCCATCCCGGTTTATGTCAGTGCCGGAACTGCAAAGATGTTCGGAATCAATGCGATTTTTCTGAATAAACCAAAAGTTGAAAATCTCCGGATTATTGATATGAAAACTCCTGTAACTGTTGGCGATATTAAGATTTCAGCTTTTACTGTTGATCATTCGGCTTACGATGCAATGGCATTTCTGATCGAAGCCGAAGGCAAGCAAATTTTGTATAGTGGCGATATTCGGACTCATGGTGTAAAAGGAAACCTTTATCAAAACCTGCCGCAAAACGTTGACTACCTGATTTTGGAGGGAACCAATATTGGTAAATCAGAAAGCAGAAGCAAAACCGAAAAAGAGATTAAAGATCAGTTTGTTGAGCTATTCAGGAAATCCCCTGATAGGATCAATTACGTATGGTCTTCAGGTCAGAATATTGACAGGCTGGTTCAGATATACATTGCCTGCCGCACAACAGGAAGAACGTTTGTTGCAGATTTGTACGTGGCTAATGTGCTGCATGAAATACATCAATTAAATGCAAACATTCCTTCTCCTTATTCACATTCTAATTTTCGGGTTTGGTATGCAAAATATCAGGAATTGAAGGAAAATGAGAATCTCGCATTCCGATTGAAACGCTTCAAAATTAAAAGCAAGGAAATAGCCGAATCTCTTGGAAAATACGTGGTTCTCGTCCGTCCGTCTCTATTAAAATATATCCAAAAAATTAATGCAGCACAAGCTAATGTAGTTACTTCTATTTGGAAAGACTATGAAATCCGGACAGAAAATGAAGCATTTTTTGATTGGGTTGACCAAAAAGGCTACAAAAGAACCCACTACCATACCAGTGGCCATGCCGATCAAACTGGCATACAAAAGATTGTCGCGCATATTTCTCCAAAAGCTATAATTCCTATTCATACCGTCAATAAAGCTATGTACAGCGAATTGTTTGATCATGTAGTATTGCTGGATGATGGTGAAGCGTATGAGTTTTAGTAGTTCTAATTTCCTCAAAAACTAATTTTCCAAACATTTTCCAATTATCAAATAGCAGGTTTATTTGGGTGAATTCTGTTTGGATTCTGTAAATTCAGCCAATATTTTTTTCAAATCGAAGGTACAGCTCGCTATATTTTAAGTACTTTTGCTTCGAATATTTTACCCGATAGTTTAAACTTTAAATAACGATGGAAATCTTAAAACGTATCTATCAAAACGCCCAAAAATACCAGAAAAGAATCGTATTACCTGAAGGGGCAGAGCCAAGAACATTACGTGCAACAGAAATAATTATGAACCAAAATATGGCTCAGCTTATTCTTTTGGGAAATCCGGAAGAAATTCACAAAGCTGCCGAAGAGATTGGAGTTAATATTGAAGGAGTTGCAATTGTTGATCCCAAAACTGATCCGAGGCGGGAAGTGTATGCCGGTTTGATGGTTGAAATCCGTAAAGAAAAAGGCCTGACTCGAGAAGCGGCACTTGAATTGCTTAATGATCCTTTATATTTTGCTCCCTTGATGATCAAAAACGGTGATGCTGACGGAGAATTGGCAGGCGCTATCAATGCCACCGGCGACGTGCTTCGTCCGGCATTCCAATATATTAAAACATTGCCAGGCGTAAGTGTCGTTTCAGGAGCATTTTTGATGTTTGTGAACGATCCGCATTTTGGCCACGATGGTATCCTGGTTTTTGCCGATTGTGCAGTAATGCCTGATCCAAACGAACAGCAACTGGCTGAAATAGCAGTAACCACGGCAAGAACAGCCAAAGCAATTATCGGGATGGACCCACGTGTAGCCATGCTGAGTTTCTCAACCATGGGAAGCGCCCAGCATCCGTTGGTCGATAAAATGATGAATGCCACCCGTATTGCCCGCGAAATGGATCCGGAATTAAAAATTGACGGTGAGATGCAGCTCGATGCCGCATTAATTCCTGAAGTCGGAAGGTTGAAAGCGCCAAACAGCGAAGTAGCAGGCCGTGCAAATATCCTGGTTTTTCCTGGTCTTGAGGCTGCCAACATCGGCTACAAGCTGGTTCAGCGTCTCGGGAAGGCAGAAGCGGTAGGACCGATACTTCAGGGAATGGCTGCCCCTATCAATGATCTTTCCAGAGGATGTTCGGTAAACGATATCGTTAATATGGTGGCCATTACTGCAAATCAGGCAGCTGCCCTTTTTGAATAACCAAATGTCAAAATCATAATCATGTCGAGCGAAGTAATTTACGAGCCAATTGAAGAATTCGGTTTAAGTAAAAAAAATGTCAGCAGAACCTTATTTTCTAAAATAGGTATTATCGGTTGTGGTCTGGTTGGTCAGAACATAGCACGGGTGGCTAGTTTCTACGGAATAGAAGTTGCCTTTATTGAAGTTTCCGAAGACAAAATTCATGATGCTAACAAGAACATTGAAAAGGTTTTGGATGAGCGAATTGAACATTGGGGAATAACCAGTGGCGAAAAACGTGCAATAATGTCGAGAATTAAGGGATCGCTTGATTATCAGGACTTGAAGGATTGCGATTTTGTGATTGAAGCCATCAGGGCAGTTGACCGTGGCGGAAAAATAAGGGAACGGAAAGAAATTTTTCAAAGAATTGAAGAAGTAGTTGACAAGGAATGTATCATTGCAACCAATTCAACCACGATTATAATTACCGAGCTGTCATCTGACCTTATTCACCGCGATCGCTGTGTCAGCCTTCATTTCTTTGTTTCGTCGCAGGAAGCACGGATTGTTGAAGTAGTCCGTAGTTTATATACTTCAGAAGAGTCTTACCAGAAAGTTTGCCAGTTTGTTAAAATGATAAACCGGAAGATGGTTCATGTACAGGAATCGGCAGGATTGGTAAGTATCCGCATTTTCGTTGTCTGGCTGAATGAAGCTTGTGAAATATTAATGGAAGGGATTTCGAACGTTGAAGACATTGATCAGACCATGAAAATTGGTTTTGGCATGCGTATGGGGCCGTTCGAAGTGGCTGACAAAATGGGACTCGATAAAGTTGTCCGCTGGATGGACAACATTTACAATGAGTTTGGAGATATACACTATAAACCCAATCCATACCTCCGGAGATTGGTACGTGCCAAACATTTGGGATTAGAATCAGGAGAAGGCTTCTATAAATATGACGAGAACGGAAAGAGGATTGTTCAGGAAAGCCAAATTTGATGATTTCCATCAAACCGATCATAAAATAAAAAGAAATAGCATGAAGATTCTTGTATTAAATTGCGGAAGCAGTTCCATCAAATACCAGCTTTTCACCATGACTAACCATTCGGTGATAGCCAAGGGCGGAATTGAAAAACTTGGTATGAAGGGAAGTTATCTTAAACATATCCGTCAGGATGGTCAGGTTGTTGTTTTTGAAGGTGAGATTTTAGATCATAAAATAGGTGTTGAATACATTCTTGGAATTTTGACCAGCGAAAAGCACGGTTGCCTCAAAGGACTTGAGGAGTTGGATGCTGTTGGCCACAGGGTTGTTCATGGGGGCGAACATTTTAATTCGAGTGTGCTCTTAACCGAAGATGTTTTGGACGAGGTCACCAAATGTATCGATATTGCTCCCTTGCATAATCCGCCTAACTTAAAAGGTATCAGGGCAATGGAAGAATTGATTCCCGGAATTCCACAGGTTGGTGTTTTCGATACGGCTTTCCACCAAACCATGGAACCGAAAGCCTATATGTACGGGATTCCTTACGTACTGTATAAAAAATACGGCATTCGCCGGTATGGCTTTCATGGTACAAGTCACCGGTATGTAACCAAACGTGCCTGCGATTTGCTTGGCGTTGATTACCAAACCCAGAAAATTATTTCATGCCATTTGGGTAACGGAGCTTCGGTTGCTGCCGTGAAAAATGGAAAATCATTTGACACATCCATGGGATTTACGCCAATCGAAGGTTTAATAATGGGTACCCGTTGCGGAGATCTGGATATTGGTGTAGTTCAATACATCATGGAAAAAGAAGAAATAGGTCTCAAATCAGCGAGTACCTTGTTTAATAAACATGCCGGTATGCTCGGTATTTCCGGTGTTTCGTCGGACATGCGTGAAATCGAAATGGCCGCTACAGACGGAAATGAACGGGCAGCTTTGGCGCTCGAAATGTACGATTACAAGATCAAAAAATACATTGGATCATACATGGCAGCTATGGGTGGTTTGGATATTTTGATTTTTACCGGTGGAATTGGCGAAAATGCCGACACCACCAGAAAAGGTGTGTGCAGTGAACTGGAATTTCTCGGAATTTCTCTTGATCTTGAAAAAAACAAGGATTTCCGGAGTGAAGGAACAATTAGCGCTCCTGATTCGAAAGTCAAAATAATTGTGGTCCCTACGGATGAAGAATTATTGATTGCATTGGATACGGAAGAAATCGTATTTAAACGTAATAAACCGTAATATTTTTGAATGTTTCGACCTAAATTATAAGCAAACTACTTGCTCAGTGAATGTAATTAAACGTCCGATGTTGAAAAGCGCCGGACGTTTTTTTTTGTCTATTGATTTAAAAACATTCCGGTTGTTGATCTTTGTTCTGTATTTATAAGTTTCGAAAGGTTAATTTCGCCTTTCTAAAATTGAAAGATGAAGATTGAAAGATTATCAGATTTGTTTGAATACACTAAAACCATGCAAAAAAGAACATTGGTGGCAGTAAATGCGGTCGATGGTCATAGTTTGGAGGCAATTGCTGAAGCAGTGAAAACTGGACTTGTTTCGGCGATTGTTACCGGAAATCAAGACGAAATCCTGAAACAATGCGAAATATACCAGGTTGATCACCGATTGTTTCAAATTATTCCTGCTGAAACTGAAGAAGAGGCTGCGAGCCTTGCAGTACAGCAGGTAAGGCAAACAAGTGGCAGTATTTTGATGAAAGGTTTGATCAGCAGCGATAAATTTATGCGTGCCATCCTGAACAAAGAGGCTGGATTGTTACCTCCGGGCAATGTATTGAGCCATGTTGCGGTGATCGATAATCCGGCTTATCACAAATTGCTTATTGTGAGTGATGTGGCAATAATTCCATATCCAACCATTAAGCAGAAAATAGCGATGGCGCATTACTTAAGGAAAATGGCCATCGATCTTGGTATTGTCCGGCCAAAAATTGCGCTGATAACACCTACTGAGCAGGTATTGCCCTCGCTGATATCGTGTACTGATGCTGTCGAGGTCATGAAAGCTGCTGAAGACGGGCAATTCGAACCGGCCCTGGTATTTGGCCCGATAGCTTTGGATGTGGCGCTTGACCCGGAATCGGCACACATAAAAAATATAACCTCTAAAGTCGCAGGAGACGCTGATTGCCTGCTTTTCCCTAATATTGATGCAGGAAACGTTTTCTATAAGACAAACACGAAATTGTGTGGCGCCGATCAGGCAGCTGTAGTTATGGGAGCCAGTGTACCTGTGATATTATCTTCCAGAGGTGACAGTATCCAAACCAAACTGAACTCAATTGCACTCGCCGCGTTGTTAAGTAAATAACTTTTATCCATGAGCGATATTCGAATACTGGCTATTAATCCCGGCTCAACTTCAACCAAGTTTGCCATTTACTTCGGAGAAGAGTGCAAACTAAAAAAAACCTTACGGCACTCTATCGAAGAATTATCCCTTTATGAAAATATCATCGATCAGTTTGAATTCCGGAAAGGACTGATCATTGATTCGCTGGTTGAGGAAGGATTTGATGTGGATAAAATCAAGTATATCATTGGCCGGGGAGGATTAACTTATTCATTAAAGTCGGGCGTTTATCTGGTTAATAACCGAATGCTTGAACATGCCAGGGCAGGTATTTACGGTGAACATGCCAGCAATCTGGGGCCACTCATTGCAGATTTCATTGCTCTGCAGATTCCGGGTGCGCGGGCATTTATTGCCGATCCGGTTGTTACCGACGAAATGGACGAAATTGCCCGCTTTGCCGGTCATCCGAAATTTGAACGCCGGTCAATTTTTCATGCATTGAACCAGAAAGCTACAGCACGACTTCATGCCCGAAAAACAGGTAGAAAATATGAAGATTTAAGCCTGATCGTGGCACATCTTGGCGGAGGCATCACCGTGGGGGCACATCACCAAGGACAGGTTGTGGATGTCAACAACGGGTTGGATGGTGAAGGTCCATTCAGTCCTGAACGAAGCGGTACATTGCCTGTTGGTCAGGTTATTGACCTTTGTTTCAGTAACAAGTACCAGAAAGATGAAATACGGCGGATGGTGATTGGCGAAGGTGGTTATGTAGCTTACCTGGGGACCAACGATGCGTTGGATGTTGAAATTCGTGCGAAAAACGGAGATGAATTTGCTCACAAAGTGCAGGATGCTTTAGGGTACCAGGTAGCTAAGTCGATCGGAGAAATGGCGGTTGTTTTAAACGGCAAGGTGGATGCCATTTTATTAACAGGTGGATTAGCATACAATCAATATCTCACTCAATACATTACTTCGAAGGTTGCTTTTATTACTTCAGTTTATATTTATCCGGGAGAAGATGAACTGGAAGCGCTTGCTTCCAATGCCTTGAGGGTTGCTACCGGCGAAATTGAACCTTTGGAATATCCAAACTAAGTGGTAGAGATAAAGGCTAAAAGACCAATGAATGGAGGAACCGAATGATAACCAAATGCCAGATGCTCGCCAAGTGAAAAATACAACAATTACCAATTTTTACTCATCTTAAATCACAACAATGAAAATTGACCGGATAGAAGTTTATAAGTCACCGATTAAACTAAAAAAGCCATTTGTAATTTCATTAGGCGCTTTTGAATATGCAGAAAACATCGTGGTTGTTATCCGGACAAGTGATGGGTCGGTCGGCTTCGGCGAATGCAGCCCTTTTATGCCCATCAATGGCGAAAGCATGGAAACCTGTTTTGTGGTTGCAGACTATCTCGCAAAGAGGCTTATTGAAAAAAATCCTTTGAATATTTCCGGATGTTCCGAAGAAATGGATCGGGTCATTTATGGCAATTCGAGCATTAAAAGTGCCTTCGATATCGCCTTGTTTGATATTGCTTCACAACATGCAGGTCTGCCACTGTATGCGTTTTTGGGCGGAAAAAACAACAAAATGCTGATCACCGATTATACGGTAAGTTTAGGTCATCCGGAACAAATGGCTTTGGACGCACTTGAAATTAAAGGCAAAGGGTTCCAGGTTATCAAAGTGAAACTGGGAGAGGATCCGGAAACGGATATATTCAGGATCAAAGCGATCCGCAACAAAATCGGTGATGCAATTCCTCTTCGGCTGGATGCCAATCAGGGATGGGATACTCAATCAGCCATCAGGATTTTAAACGAACTGGCTCCATTAAACATTCAGTTTTGCGAAGAACCCATTCCCCGATGGAATTTCATGGAACTTTCGGTAATCCGGGAACAAAGTCCGATCATGGTGATGGCTGATGAATCATGCTGTGATGATCATGATGCCAAGCGATTGATTGATTTGAATGCCTGTGAAGCTTTCAATATTAAACTTGGAAAATCATCCGGAATATATAAGGCGCAAAAAATTATCCGGCTGGCAGAACAGGCCAATATACAGCTGCAAATAGGTGGATTTCTGGAATCGCGAATCGGATTTACAGCTTCGGCTCATCTCGCCCTAACCAGCGATAACGTTAAGTTTTGCGACTTCGACACTCCTTTAATGTTTTGTGAAGATCCTGTTATTGGAGGCATTCAATATGACGCGAATGGCAAGATTACTCTTCCTGAAACACCAGGTTTGGGAGCCAGTATTAATTCTGACTATCTCCGGCATCTGACCAGTTTTGCGGTCAGCTGAAATCCTATATCTTGTATGTCAATTAATATCTAAAAATTCTGATTATGAAAGCTGACAAAGAAATCTTTCCTGTTGAAGTTTTTGATGGTAATGACTGGGAAGCATCCATGGTAAAGAGTTTGTTGGATAATGCTGAAATTGAAGCCTTTATTAAAGATGAAAAAATGGGAGTTCTTGCACCCTGGAATGTATCTGGAGGAGGCGCCGGTTCAGTAAAAATTATAGTTGCGGATGTTGATTTTGAAAAAGCCAAAGAGGTGATTGATGATTACCGAAAAGCTGAAGGAAAAAGTTAGCTTTCGGGCTGCTACTCATCCGATGACCTCGAAGTCATCGGATGAGTAGCAGATAATCTCCGCATCTCGTCAAAATTCCCCTCCTTTGGAGGGGTTAGGGGAGGCTTATCACATTTACCTCCCGTTCCAATTCCACGCCAAACTTTTCCTGAACCGATTGCCTGATTTCTTCCGAAAGCTCAAAAATTTCCTTTCCGGTGGCATTTCCATAATTAACCAGAACAAGCGCCTGTTTTTCATGAATACCGGCATCGCCACGGCGAAATCCTTTCCAGCCACATTGCTCAATCAGCCAGCCAGCTGCAAGTTTTGTTTTTCCGTCGGTGGCAGGGTAGTGGGGCATTTTCGGATAAATCGTTAATAGTTGTTCTGCCAATGATGCCTCCACAACAGGGTTTTTAAAGAAACTTCCGGCATTTCCGGTTACTTTCGGATCGGGTAATTTCGATTCCCGAATGTGAATGACCGTTTTCCTGATCGTTCGCAGATTGACTTCCCCCAGCTTTTCGACTTCGGTTTTCAGGTCGCCGTAATTCAGGATAAACTCCGGAAATTTATCGAGTTTAAAAACTAGGCTGGTTATGATATACCGGTCTTTTAGCTGATTTTTAAAAATACTGTCACGGTAAGCGTATTGGCAGTCATCTATTTTTAAAGTGGATTCAGTTTGAGTTTCCAAATCGAATCCGGTTACCGAAACAATCCGGTTTTGAATTTCCATTCCGTAAGCGCCAATATTTTGAACCGCTGCTGCGCCAACTTTTCCCGGTATCAACGATAGATTTTCGATGCCGCCCAAACGGTTTAAAACCGCATATTCAACCAGATCGTCCCAAATAACCCCGGCGCCGACTTCGAGCCAGATATTGTTCCGGTCTTCATGTACTGATGCAATTCCGGGGATATTCGGATTGATAACTAATCCCTCAAAATCGTTAACAAACAGCAGGTTGCTTCCTTCCCCCAGAATTAATACCGGCCAGTTCTGCCATTCTTTGTTGGTTATTAGAAAGCCTGCCAGATCTTCAGCTTCGGTGAATTCGAAATAGTATTTGGCGGAGGCATCTGTGCCGAAAGTGTGGTGTTTCCGGAGTGGGTAATTGGTGTACGATCGGATCATCTGAAATATTTTTCTGCAAAGATAACAGAAGAACAACCTTTTTCGTTTAACTTGGCATTATGAAACAACAGAAATTAGCAGTAAAGAAAGTTTCGCTTAGCGTAATCAACGATTTGATGACTGATAACCGCGTGCATAAAGTGGCTGTCAGCTTGCAGCAAATGGGTTTTGAACCTGTCTTGGTTGGGCGTCTGTTACCGGAAAGTCAGTCGGTTGAACGTAATTACCCGATACACCGGATGAAACTGGTGTTCCGCAAAGGCCCGATGTTTTATTTCGAATATAACCTGCGACTTTTCTTTTATTTACTGAAATCAGACTTCGATATATTGGTTGCTAACGATTTGGATACACTTCCGGCTAATTATCTGGTATCCCGTATCAGAAAAAAGCCTTTGATTTACGACAGCCATGAGTATTTTACTGAAGTTCCGGAGTTAATTGGTCGTCCAGTGGTAAAAGCTATCTGGACAAAGCTTGAAAAACTTCTGGTTCCCCGAGTTGATGCGGCTTATACGGTTTGTGATTCAATCGCTGAAGTTTACCACGATTTGTACGGAGTTGATTTCAAGGTGGTACGCAACCTTCCGGTTTGTTCACAGCTTGAAATCCCTTCTCCTGAAATTACAGAGAAGTCGGATGAACCTAAAATTATTTTGTATCAGGGAGCATTAAACCTTGGACGAGGAATCGAGGCGGCTATTCGTGCCATGCAATATATGGATGGTGCTGTGCTTTGGCTTGCCGGGGACGGCGACCTGACTGCACAATTAAAGCAAATGGTCGCTGAACTGAAACTGGAACCAAAGGTGAAATTTTTAGGCCGGTTGCCGCTTGGAGAATTGAGCCGGATTACCCGACAGGCGGATTTGGGTATTTCGCTGGAAGAAGATTTGGGATTGAATTACCGGTTTGCCCTGCCCAATAAGTTATTCGATTACATCCAGGCCGGAGTACCGGTACTGGTGTCAAATCTTCCGGAGATGAGGCACATTGTTGATCATTACCAAATTGGCGTTATTGCCGAAACTCATCAGCGAAAAGATTTGGCTGAAATCATGAAAAAAGCACTTCTCGATCAGGAGAAAATCAGTTTATGGAAACAGAACCTTCCGCTGGCAGCCAAAGAATTGTGTTGGGAAAATGAAGAAGAGATTCTACGAGAGGTTTACCGACGATTTGTTTGAAAAAATTCTGGAAAAAATTTTTGTTTTACCACAGGGTTTCCGCCCTGTGCTTTTACAGGTCGTCCCTTCAGGACTTGTATTCAACCGAATATGACCATATTAGTTGACTGAAAATGACTATTTATTACTTTAGGCACTCCCAATTTTAGCTCACTTTAGGCACTGTTCACCCCTGATTCTCTTTCCGGGTAATGACCGTTTCGTAGATTTTTTGTTCGTCAACCGTAATGATCCGTGCCGGAAATTTGCGGATCAGCGGATAATCGTGAGTAGCCACAACCACCGTTTTATCCTGGTCGTTCAGGTCTTTGAAAATCTGCATCAGCTCAATTGAAGTATGGGGGTCAAGATTTCCGGTAGGCTCATCAGCCAGAATAATTTCAGGATTATTCAGTATCGCCCGTGCAATCACCACCCGTTGCTGTTCACCGCCCGATAACTGATGGGGCATGGATTTCGATTTATGTGTCATTGCAACCATTTCAAGTACGGTATTCACGCGGTCTGCAATTTCAAATTCGTCCTTCCAGTCGGTAGCTTTTAATACAAAGGTTAAATTGTCGTAAACGTTTCGGTCGCTCAGTAACCGAAAATCCTGGAAAACTACGCCCAATTTACGGCGCAGAAATGGAATTTCACGCGGTTTAATTTCTGCCAGATTGAATCCGGCCACTTTCCCTTCGCCTTTTTCGAGTGGCAATTCGGCGTTCAGGGTTTTGATAATACTCGATTTCCCGGTTCCAACTTTCCCAATCAGGTAAACAAATTCGCCGGTTTTGATTTCCAGACTGATGTCTGAAAGTACCATGTAGTCATGCTGAAAAATATCAGCATTTTTAAGTTCAATGATGTTCTCTTCTGACATAGGAAATACAGATTGATCTGTCTGCAAAACTAATTTTTTTTATCCATCCAAATACTAATTGAGTTGAAATATCAGTTTTTGTATTGAATTGAATATGAAATTCAGGAAAGAGCCGGATGGAATATTTAAATTTGCCTTTGCAACTAGTTCGGGAAAATAAGGTCAATGTGTAAAACATGGTACAATTTGTGTAAAGGACAAAACCTGAAAAAATAAAGAATCCGAAATAAAATATCCAGATATAATGAAGACCAACCGATTCGTATTTATTCTTCTGCTTCAGCTGGCTTTTGTGCCAGTGTTACTAAAAGCTCAGCAAACGGTTTACTCTCAGTCAAATAGTCCAACTATTCAAAATGCCAAAGAATTGTATTTAGCCCGAAATTACGTGTCTGCACTAAATCAATTTGAGCTGATCGCTTCAATGGCCGGTGATAATTCGGATACAAAGGCTGAAGCGATGTTTTATAAGGCAATCTGCGGTCTGAAGCTTGATAACCGGAATGCGGAAGAACAAATTGCCGATTTTATGAACCAGTTTCCTGAAAGCTCATTCAGGAACAGGGCTTTGTTTGAACAGGCTGTATATCAGTTTGGTAAAAAGAGATATTCGGCTGTTTTGAAATCTTTTGACGCATTAAAGAAAGCTGAACTGGCTAAAGCTGATCTGACCTATTTTTATTACCTGAGAGGTTATTCCAATTTTGAACTGGAAAAAATGGATGCTGCTTTGGCCGACTTTGCTGAAATTAAGCAAGGAAACTCCTTGTATGCTGCTCCTGCTCAATACTATTGGGGACATATTCAGTACCTGAAAGGAAATTACGAAACGGCTCTTCAGGAATTTCTTAAACTGAAGAAAAATCCGGTTTTCGAAAAAGTCATTCCGTTTTATATCAGTCAGATTTATTACAAACAAGCGAAATACAGTGAAGTTGTTGAATATACTGCCCCTTTGATTAATACCGTTTCGGTTGATCAGCAACCTGAACTGGCCCGTATTCTGGGTGATTCATATTTCCATTTGCACCAATTCAAGGATGCGATTCAGTTTCTGGAATTTTACCTCAAGGATAAAACGAACAGAGGCCGCGAAGAGAATTATATGCTTGGCTATTGCTATTACCTGATCAGTGATGAAGCCAAAGCCATACCACATCTCGAAATTGCCTCGAAAGGGAAAGATGAGCTGGCCCAAAATGCATACTACCACCTGGCCGATTGTTATGTGGTTACTAACGATAAAAACAAAGCCCGCCAGGCATTTGAAGCTGCTTCGGAATTCGATTTTGATCCGAAGATCAAGGAAGATGCGCTGTTTAATTATGCCAAAATTACCTACGAACTTTCGTATTCGCCATTTAACGAGACGATTAAGGCATTTGATAAATATATTTCCTTATATCCAAATGCTGAGCGGAACGATGTTGCCTACGATTATCTGGTTAAGGTTTACATGAGTACCAGCAATTACCGCGATGCCATGGCCTCGATCGAAAACATCAAGGTTAAAAGCCCGTCGGTAAAAAAGGCTTATCAGCGGGTAGCCTATTACCGGGCATTGGAATGTTTTAATAATCTGGATTATAATGGCGCTGTTGAAAATTTCAACCAGTCGATTGAAGCAGGTGATTTTAATAAGAACTATCTCGCCTTGTCGCTTTTCTGGAAAGCTGAAGCCTGGTACCGTTTATTTGCTTTCAATAAAGCGATTACGGAATACACCAGTTTCCTGAAATCGCCCGGTGCATTTGCTATGCCTGAATATAAAACGGCCCATTACAACCTGGCATATTCTTATTTTCAGTTGAAGGATTATCAGAACGCCAGTGATTATTTCAGGAAATATCTGAATATTCAAAATGATCTGAGAAGTGAAAAAGTAGCTGATGCCTATAACCGATTAGGTGACTGTGATTTCCTGAACCGCGATTATACAACGGCTATTTCGAATTACGAAAAATCATTGCGGATGAATCTGTATGATGCAGATTATGCCCTGTTCCAGAAAGCTTTCTGCCTGGGTTTGCAGCGTGATAACCAGGGGAAAATAAGCGCACTTCAATCGCTGATTCAAAACTATCCGAAATCATCTTATCAGGATGACGCCTTATACGAACTTGGCCGGACCTACGAACGCATCAATCAGCCTCAAATGGCCATCAGCAATTACAAGGATTTGATCAGCAAGTATCCGCAAAGCAATTTTCTGAATAAAGCTATGGTTCAGCTGGGTTTGATTTATTACAATGCAAACGACTATCAGACCTCTGTGAGTTATTACAAAAAGGTGGTTGATCGTTCGCCAAACAGCCCGGAAACGCTCGCTGCCCTGGCCGGAATGAAGAATAGTTATGTTGAAATGAACGATGTGGATGCTTACTTTAATTATTCCAGTAAATTGGGCCCCGGAGTTCAGGTTTCGGTAAACGAACAGGACTCACTTACCTATCAGGCCGCTGAAAAATTATACATGGCGCACGATAAAAAGGCCAAAGCACAATTTGAACGATACCTTAATCAATTCCAATATGGAAATTTTGTCCTGAATTCTCACTTTTATTTGGCTCAGATTCTATACAGCGAAGGAAATTTTGCAAAGGCATTGACTGAATATGAAGTTGTAATTAATCAGCCTGATAATTATTTCACCGAAGTCGCTTTGTCAAAAGCCGCTGGACTACAATATAACGCGAAGAATTACAGGCAGGCACTTGATTATTTCGAACGCTTCGCCAGAATTTCGAGTTCAGGAAACAATTCACAGGATGCCCAAACCGGGATCATGCGCTGTCAGTTCCGTCTGGAAAATCATCAGGCATGTATTGAAGCTGCCAGTCAGGTTATGGGCTCAGCTAAAGTTTCGGATATTCTGAAGCGCGAAACTAATTTTATGTTGGCTGTATCCTGGTACAATTTGGGGAATCAGGACAAAGCTTTTCCGATTTTTAAATCGCTTTCGGCTGAAACCAATTCGGCTGAAGGAGCTGAATCCAAGTTTTTAGTGGCCCAAATTCTGTACGAAAAGAAGAAGCTCAAAGAAGCTGAAAGTGAGATTATGGATTTCATCGATAAAAACTCGCCGCATCAATATTGGCTGGCAAAAAGCTTCCTGCTGCTTTCAGATATTTACCTGAAAAACGGTGATGAATTTCAAGCCAAACATACGCTAAAAAGTATTGTGGATAATTACCCGGAACCAAACGATGGAATTCTGGAGGTTACCCGCCAGAAGTTGCAGGTAATAGAAGCCGGTGAGGCCATCCAGACCAAAAACCAGAGCAAACCGCTGGAAATCAATATTGGCGGAGGAAAAAAATAAAAAGAAAGGTTCTGGATGGATAGAGTGGATTCAAATTTTGACTGAAAATTCTAATAAAATGTACGTTGTTTTAAAATACCTTATTTGTTAGTGGTTAACCTTACTAGAAAACATAACGATCCATGAGCCCAACCTTATTAATTGGTCTGTAAATCAATCAGGGAATAAGGTTTATGTTTTTCAGGTATATTATTTCTACTAAGATTTTCTTTATAGATAAGGTTTTATACCAATTTAGCATACAAGATGTCAAGTTTAATCTTTGTCTATTGTCAAATTTAAATACCTATATCAAACGTTAAAGAGCTTTAAAAATAAATGAAAATGAAGAAACAAAATATTTTAGCTGTAAGTCTGTTAATCCTTGCTCTTTTGTTTGGAGCTATTGGTGCAAGTGCACAAAAAGATACCACCAGGTTAAAACAGGAAGTTGAGGTAACCAAGGCCTATCAACCAACAGTTTTGGAAGTGGTAAAAATCAATGATATACCTAAAATTATACCGGAACAGACAGAAACTCCGACATTCGATTATTCGATTTTCAGCAAACCCGTATTTTCGACTTTTGATGTCACTCCCGTTACAGCTGCCAAAATGGTTGGTGACTCCAAATCGGAAATGGAAAGGGGATTGCTAAAATTGGGCATGGGCAATTACCTGACTCCTTACGGCGAGCTTTACTTCAATGCGCAACCCGATAAAAACTCGAACTTCGGAATACACCTGAAACACCTTTCTTCCTATGGAAAAATTAGTCTTTTGAATGGAGACCGGGTAAAAGCTCCTGAATCAGACAACCAGGCCGAAATCTTTGGTAAAAAATTTTTCCACAAGTCAACCTTGTCCGGAAGCCTGGCTTTCGGCCGCAAAGCCTTCCATTATTACGGTTATACAGGCGATAAGCTGACTGATGATGAGAAAGAACTGATAATTCCGTATTTTGGGCATCAGCAGTATTTTTCGAAAGGCACGGCGGTCGTTCGTTTGAAAAGTGGAAACGTTTCGGCTTCGGACCTGAACTACGACTTCGGTCTTAAATATCATTATCTGGTAAGTAAAACCGGGCAAACCGAACATGAAACTGTTTTGTCGGGCGATGTCAGCAAGAAGATTGACAATGCTCTCGGTTTTCTGTCAGCCTCGCTTACTGTTTACAAAGCTGACAGCATATGGAATAGATTTTCGAATGCCTACGGAAAAAAGCAGCAAACGATACTGAGAGCAAATCCTTCGGTGTTGTTGTCGACTGATGTTGCCAGCTTGCAAATTGGTCTGAATACAACTCTGGCACTTGATATTGATACGAATGCATCTTTCTATATCTGGCCAAAAGTGAAGGCCGATTGGTCGCCTGTTCCAGATATTTTGACTTTATTTGCCGGACTTGACGGTCATTTGCAGCACAATACCTATTCGGCTATCGCAGCCGAAAATCCCTATGTCGATCCGTATCACGATGTGGCAAACACGAATTACCAATACGTTTTTTCAGGAGGATTAAAAGGGAAACTGAGTTCGAAAACAAATTATGTGGCGGAAGCTTCTTATTCAATGGTTAAGGATGAGCATTTTTATATCACAGAAAGTCAGTATTTATTTTATCCTGAAACTGTTGAACCACGAAGGCTCAATAATGCTTTTAGTTGGGTTTACGACGATGTCAATATCCTGAAATTATCAGGCGAGGTAATGCACTCAATTTCGGACAACTTTTCACTTCATCTGCTTGGTAACTATTATTCCTACGATCTGAAAACACTGCCAAAAGCATATCAGATGCCCAACTTTGATTTGACCTTCTCCGCAGTCTATCAACCAACCGGCCCGTTAAAATTCACTGCCGATATTTTTGTGATTGGCAAACGGATAGCGCTTATAAACGACGATTCTCCTTTCTCTTCCTCCGCTCTTCCAAATAGTCATGAAATTACAATGGATCCAATCATTGACCTGAATGTTGGCGCCGAATACCAGTTCTCGAATAAGCTGAACTTCTTTGTCAAGCTCAATAATTTTGGTTTTCAGAAATACGAACAATGGCTCGGATATACCAACAAAGGGCTTA
Source organism: Bacteroidota bacterium (assembly GCA_030684645.1). Classification (GTDB taxonomy): domain Bacteria; phylum Bacteroidota; class Bacteroidia; order Bacteroidales; family Prolixibacteraceae; genus Aquipluma. The sequence goes on from JAUXUF010000055.1 coordinate 45,125, forward strand.
ACTGGCTGGCTGGAATCAGCTATTCCTTCTAAAAAAACAGCAAGTTTTCCGGCCTGGTTCAGTTTGATTTTTATTCAGGTTTAGAATTGCTATAAGTTATTGATTTTCAGAAATCAGATAGTTCATAAAATGTTTAAAAGTTTAACATTTTGATTGTCGGTTTAACTGTCGGCAGTTACGACATTTTTACTATATTTGCGTCTTAGTTGTTGAAGGTTTTTTATTGTGAAGAATTTACTGAAAATCAAACATCTGGTTTTATTACCCAATCCGGCAATTTTCGAAAAAGGCAGAAAATAACCGTTTTCTGAAACTGGTTTTAGCCCTTCGTTTTAGGGTTGAATGGGTATTAACATGGGATAATTAATATTGTGATCGATGATAGAAATTGAAGAAACCCAGGACTGGGGTACACAGAATGAAAATGGAGGTTACGATGCCGACAGTATCCAGGTATTGGAAGGTCTGGAAGCGGTTCGCAAACGCCCTGCCATGTATATTGGTGATGTCAATGAAAAAGGACTGCACCATTTGGTTTATGAAGTTGTAGATAACTCGATTGACGAGGCGCTGGCAGGTTATTGCAAAAATATTGATGTCTTTATTAACGAAGACAATTCGGTAACCGTTATTGACGATGGCCGTGGTATTCCAACAGAACTTCATACCAAAGAGAACCGTTCGGCGCTCGAAGTGGTCATGACTGTTTTACATGCCGGTGGAAAATTCGACAAGGGCAGCTATAAAGTTTCCGGAGGTTTGCATGGGGTAGGGGTTTCGTGCGTGAATGCACTTTCTATCCTGCTTACCGTACAGGTACATCGCGAAGGCAAAATTTGGCAGCAGGAATACAGCAAGGGGAAACCACTGTACGACGTGAAAGAAGTTGGTGTAACTGATCATACTGGTACTACCGTTACGTTTAAACCCGATGATTCAATATTCCTGGTTACCGAATACAAATTCGAAATTATTGCCGCACGTTTGCGTGAGCTTGCATTTCTGAATGCAGGTTTGCAGTTGAATATCACCGATAAAAGAGTAACTCTTGATAGCGGTGAATATAAACACGAGGAGTTTTACTCCGAAGAAGGTTTAAAAGAATTTGTTGAATATCTCGATAATGCACGTGAACGCCTCATCGACGAAACCATTCATATTACTTCTGAAAAAGCAGGGGTCCCGGTTGAAATAGCGCTTCATTACAATACCTCATTTACTGAAAATATTCATTCGTACGTAAATAATATCAATACCATCGAAGGAGGTACCCACCTTACAGGATTCCGTCGTGGTCTGACGCGTACACTAAAATCATATGCAGAAAGCAGTGGTATGCTTGCCAAAGTAAAATTCGAAATCAGTGGCGATGACTTCCGCGAAGGATTGACTGCCGTGGTTTCGGTAAAAGTGGCCGAACCTCAGTTCGAAGGACAGACCAAAACAAAACTGGGTAACTCCGAAATCAGCTTGCCTGTTGATCAGGCTGTAAGTGAGATGTTGGCCAATTACCTGGAAGAAAATCCACGTTCGGCCCGCGCCATTGTAAACAAGGTCATTCTTGCTGCAACGGCCCGTCATGCTGCCCGCAAGGCCAGGGAACTGGTTCAGCGTAAGAATGTGCTTTCCGGAGCAGGGCTTCCTGGAAAACTGTCCGATTGCTCTGAAAAAGATGCATCGCTTTGTGAGATTTTCCTGGTCGAGGGAGATTCGGCTGGTGGAACGGCAAAACAAGGCCGCAACAGGAATTTTCAGGCAATTTTGCCATTGCGTGGTAAAATTCTGAACGTTGAAAAAGCAATGGTGCACCGGGTTTACGACAACGAAGAAATCCGGAATATTTATACTGCACTCGGGGTTACCATCGGAACTGATGATGATTCAAAAGCATTGAACCTCGATAAACTCAGGTATCACAAGGTGGTTATCATGACCGATGCCGACGTGGACGGTAGCCATATCGCCACACTGATCATGACTTTCTTCTTCCGGTTTATGCAGGAACTGATTCAACGCGGTCATGTTTACATTGCAACGCCGCCGCTTTACTTGGTCAAAAAAGGAAAACGCGAAGAATATTGCTGGACCGAACAACAGCGCCTTCGCATCATTGACGAATGGGCGGAAGGAAAAGAAACCGGAATTCACGTTCAGCGCTACAAAGGTCTTGGTGAAATGAACGCCGAGCAGTTGTGGTCAACAACCATGAATCCTGAAGTACGGACTCTCCGGCAGGTGACCATCGAAAATGCCGCTGAGGCCGATCATATTTTCAGCATGCTGATGGGCGATGAAGTTCCTCCACGCCGCCAGTTTATCGAAGATCATGCAGTTTATGCTAACATTGATGTTTAACTGAAATTTACAATTCTTCTATTTACGATTTACTATTTATTGAATCCCAATCGTGGAGAAAAATGGTAAATCGTAAATAATTAAATTGTAAATTATTGAATTACTTTCCATGAAAACGTTATGAATATTTGTGTTTATTCTTCTTCGAGCAATGCCATTGCTGATGTTTACGTCAACGAAGCAATCGATCTGGCGCGCTTAATTGGCCAATCAAACTTTTGCCTGATCAACGGTGGTTCCAATGTTGGTTTAATGGATGTGATTACCCGCGAAGCCGGTAAAAACGGGGCAAGAACTATCGGTGTTATTCCTGAAAAACTTCGCGATTTTAACCTGGCTTCGATTCATGCCCACGAGATTATTGTTTCGGGCGACATGATGGAGCGAAAAGCCAAAATGAGGGAATTGTCGGATGTTTTCATTGCCCTGGCGGGTGGATTTGGAACCCTCGAAGAAATACTGGAGGTAATAACTCTAAAACAATTGGGTTATCTCCACAGCGCCATTGTTTTCATCAATACCAACGGATTTTACGACGATCTTTTCAGGCAGTTTGAAAAATCGTTTGAAGAAAAATTCGCGAAAGAAAGCTACCGGAAACTCTATTTTATTGCCGACAATGCTGCGGAAGCAATGGAATATATCCTGAAATATGAACCAGAAGAAACCGTTAATAAATGGTTTGAAGTTCCGAAACGCTAGTTCTGAATGGTTCCGAATGTCAAAAATTTGGAGCAGACTCACTATTCAGATTTCTATTACATGTTATGTGAATCTGCTTAATCTGTAGCGAAATATTTTAAGGGCAGGCCGGCAGAGTTTTAATCTCTTTTTTATTGGCAAAATACTTCCTTTTAAAATAAAAAGCCACATTCACCAGGCCAACCATAACCGGAACTTCGACCAGTGGACCGATTACAGTTGCAAAGGCTGCCTGTGAGTTGATGCCGAACATGGCAATAGCTACAGCAATGGCAAGTTCAAAATCATTACTTCCAGCAGTAAAAGCCATCGTTGTTGATCGTTCGTAACCTTCGCCCATCCATTTGGCGGCAAAAAAAGTACTGAAAAACATGAATCCGAAGTAGATGGTATAAGGTATTGCAACCCTAAGAACATCTAAAGGCAATTCAATAATTTTTTCGCCTTTCAGTGAAAACATCATAAAGATGGTGAACAGCAGGGCAATTGGCGTCAGCAATGCTGCTTTTGGAATGAATTTGGTGAAGTACCATTCGCTGCCTTTCCAGCTGCGGAGGATAAAATTTGAAATTAAGCCTGCGGCAAAAGGTATTCCCAGATAAATCAATACCGTAATTGCAATTTCTGAAATTGAAACTTCAACAACGGCTCCTTTTAAACCAAACAACGGAGGTAAAAGGGTAATAAACACATAGGCATAAACCGAATACAGAAATACCTGGAAAATCGCATTGAAGGCTACCAGTCCGGCAGCTAGCTCTGAATCACCTTTGGCAAGGTCGTTCCAAACCAGAACCATTGCAATACAACGCGCC